>JASHXQ010000199.1 GCA_030043455.1 Nitrososphaerales archaeon
AGTGCTTTCTACCGTACCGATTTGGAGAAGCATCTAAGAAGAAATAGAATTAACACCATCATAGTAGTGGGCCTGGCGACCAATGTATGCTGTGAGTCTACAGTCAGAGATGCCTTTTTCCGCAATTTCAAACCCATTGTTGTCTCTGATCTGAACAGCACTTATTCGGAGGAATTGCAAAAAGCGAGTTTGAGGACGATGGAAGATTGTTTTGCGATAGTTATGAGCTCCCACGAGCTACAAGGGGTTCTCACGGCTCCACAATTCCGAAGTGAAAGTTAGGCGCCAAGCGTTTGTTTCTCGTGCAGGACTTGCTTAAATCTGCGCCGGCTTCCCAATCTTGCATAATCGATGATGATTTTCCGGTAACCTACGGAGATCTGGATTCTGTAAGCTCATCAATCGCATCGATGCTTGTTGAAAAAGGGGTTAGGCCCGGTGACCGGGTGTTGCTCTTTCTACCCAATTCTTGGCATCTTGCGGCAAGTTTCTTCGGGGTGCTGAAGGCAGGGGCAACGGTCTCTCTCGTGGACTTTCGATCCAGCCAGAGAGAGTTGGGTTTTTTCTTAAACGATAGCGCGCCTACTTTCAGTATCGTTGAGGCTTCGAAGGAAGACTGGATGAACGGTAAGGGTTTGTTTTATGCGGTGGATACGAAATCAAATGATTTGAAGGATATGAGTTTTGAAAAACTCAGTCCTTCTCGTCTCCAAAGTTCTCCAGATGACGTGGCCTGCATAATTTACACAGGAGGTACGACCGGCCGGTCGAAGGGGGCTATGATAACCCCCCGAAATTTCGAAGCTGTCCTGTCAGGTCTGTTCACCGCATGGGATCTGCAAAGAAACCGGGAAGTTGTCGGTCAGATTCTTCCCATGACCCACAGTGGAGGGCTGAACTGTGGCCTCAACATATCTCTATTTTCCGGAGGGACCACCGTTTTGCTCAGAAAGTTCGAGCCCAAGATCTTTTGTCATGCGATTGAAAAATATGGAATCACCGTGTTTGCAGGTGTTCCGTCGGTTTACACTGCATTGCTTTCTTCCGCTGATCTTAATGGGTTCAGCATGAGCTCGTTGAGAGTTTGTTTTTGCTCTGGAGCTCCGTTACCGGCTGAGATTGCTTCGCGATTTGAAGAAAGAACAGGGAAGACAGTTAACGTCGGATGGGGCTTGACCGAGGCTTCACCTCAGCTCACTATCACTCCGTTAGGAGTGTTCAAACCTAGCTATGTCGGAGTTCCAATAAAGAATACCCTTGTTGCAACGGTAGACGAAAACGAAAACTGGAGGGAAGATGGGAAAGAGGGGGAACTTGTAGCAAAGGGTCCACAAGTGATGAAGGGCTACTGGAAAAACCCCGAGGAAACGTCGAAGGCCTTCACCAAAGATGGATTTCTCAAAACCGGAGATGTCGGCATTGTAAGACCCGATGGAGTCTACATACTAGGGCGGAAGAAAGACCAGATAAATTCCGGAGGGTACAAAATCTGGCCCCACGAAGTGGAAAGTGTCCTGATGGAGAACGACGGTATCCGGGAGGTCGCAGTTATCGGAATAAGTGATCCTCTCTACGGAGAGGCCGTGAAAGCTTTCATCGTCAAGAACAGGTCAAGTCTGAACGACGAAGAGCTGCGAAATTTTTGCAGAGACAAACTCGCGGGCTATAAAATTCCTAGATATTTCGAATACGTCGAATCGCTCCCCAAATCGTCGGTGGGAAAGATCCTTCACCGAGAGTTAAGGGAGGCCTCTCGTTGATTGCTAACCAAATAATATGGAAAATCTTCTGCCAGTCATAGGTCCTCGATTGGCGTGATCGCTCTAGGAGGCGACGGCAATCGCGCTCGGGGATGAAGCAGTCACACAGAACAATTTTGTCATAAAGTCCCCTAAGGGAAATTTTCACGTCAGGACCATGGGGTCAAAATGGCCGTGACACTTTCTGCACAGTGTGACCAGATTGGTAGGTACGCTTCGCCCAAACGGCGGAGTGATTCTGGGTAAATTTCTCCTCTTCTGAATAATGTGATGGATAGTCAGGTCTGTCATGGACAGGCACAGAACGCACCTTTTGAGATCTCGATCCAGAATAATCCTATAGAGTGCCCCCATGAGCAAGTTATCCAGCTTTCGCTCTTCAAAGGAAAACTCCTCGTGCAGATCCACCCAGACATTCCACTCCTTGCCAATTTTTAGGATTGCCAGCTTGCAAATTTTGGAAGAGATCGAAGCTCCGGAGAAATTGGAGACAAGATATTCTAGAAAATCTGATTGGGAGTTGAACACAGGTTCAATTTCAGAGAATGCCCGGGATGGATGAGTCAGTGTCCACGCGAAAAGTCTCGCCTCAGAGTCTGTTTCAATCTCGAGGTCGAGCGCATCGAGACTCTGAATGCCGCTCTTTGGAATTGCACTTTGAAGTACTGAAAGCTGCGAGTTTGCCAAGCAGAGCTTTCTCTACGAGTGTCACAATGATACGAGGTGAGAAAACCCCCGGTGTTAATTTGCGTGTGGTAGGGGGCCCAAAAAGCTTGACAAGGGAGCGTTGTTAGTACCAAGAAAAGAATAGAGAATTTCAGTTGCTATTCCAAAAGCTTTGATCTGGATTCTGGAGCATCTGGAGTCACATTTTCGTTTTATATCGCAATAGCACATTTCCCGATCGAAAATTTCTGGACTCAAGTAGTTCCAATTTCTGGTTTCCCTCCAAACCGTGGAAAAGTGTCCTCCCATCGCCGAGGACAACGGGACTCACCATCACTCTGAACTCGTCCACGAGTCCAAGACGGATGAGCGAAACGGTAAGGTTAGAACTCCCAAAGATCGCGATTTCTTTTCCAGGCTCCTTCTTCAATCGCAATACTTCTTCCTCGACATTATCCATAACCAGCAGTGTATTGCTCCAGTTTGCTGAACGCAGAGTCCTGGAGAAGACGAACTTGCGGATTTCATTCATCCTGCCCGCCACGATCGGATCGTTTTTTATTGCAACGGGAGTTGGCCAGTAACTCGCCATGACTTCATAGGTAATCCTCCCGAAAAGCAAGGTATCCAAGTTGTCAAGCTGTTTGATTGCGAACTCATTGAATTCCGGATTGACATTGTGCCAGGAGAGACCATGGTTCGCATCCTCAAAGAAGCCATCGAGGCTGACCATGTTGAACGAGAAAAGATTCCTCATGCCCTGAATACTTCCTTTCAGAAATGAAATCTCACTTTTTCTTTTTCCCGGATTTTTCCGCAAGTAGCTCGGTGAGCCGGTCCAATGAGTCCTTCAATCCACCCTCCATGCCGCTGGACACCTGACCATCGCGGTCTGCCACAGACAGGAACACGGAGTGAATCGTCAGTCTAGTCCGGTCATCAGGCAGCTCTTCGAATCTTGCAGTCTCTAGACTGACGTGACCCTTCTCTGGCAGACCCTCGAACTCGAATGTATCGATCAAAAGGTCTGGTGAATGAACCTCGTGGTACACGCCATGGAATCCGAATTCCAATCCTTCCGGATTTTTGTGAATATACCGCCATGACC
>JASHXQ010000016.1 GCA_030043455.1 Nitrososphaerales archaeon
ACCTGCGTTTTAGAGTCGAACTCCGACATTCGTTTTACCCTGAAATAAATCGGGGGGTGCGGATCGAATTGGAACCAGTCCACGAGCTTTGCTGCAGGGCTGTATTTTTCGTGATAGAGCTGCCTCATACCGATCTTGGTCAGAGCGGCCGCCATCACCTGTGGCGTCCCAAGGACGATTGCTGACTCGGTATCCGCTCGCGTTTCTAGTACTTTACCCACTGCAAAAATTGCTCCGAAGGCCACGATGAAATAGATAATGGGCTGGTAGAGAAAAACGGGAAGCCAGAGAAAAAATCTTCCGAACAACTCGAACGATGTCACCGCGAAAAGTATCACCGGATCATGGCCCTTGATGTGCCCCAGTTCGTGGCCAATCACCGCCTCCAGTTCCTCTTCATTCAGATCCTCCAACGACCCGGCGGTGATTGTAATGGACGAGCGTCTGGTGGATATTCCCGTCGCAGCCGCATTATCCACCAAGGTATTTTGAATGACGATCCTTGGGGGGTCTCGATGAAACTCCGCGGAAACTCTCTGCACTATCGCGAAAACATTGCGTGTCTTGATTTCGATATCGTTCAGGCTTGCCTTTAGTCCATTCTTGGAAAGAATCTGGACAACGGTATTTTTTACGTTAGTTCGATCTGCCACGGTGGTCGGCGGTTGCAAGGTTTTCATGATTTCTTCCCTAATCTCGGGTAGGATCTTCTTCCCATATGAGGACAAGGCTTTCAATGTCTCTCGATCGGATCTCACACTTACTATGGTCACAAGTGGCCGTTCTGCTGTGGGATGGACTGTTCCCAAGTTCATCGCAATTCGATCTGAAAAGACGAGATACACAAATTGAAACACGATCAATACAAAAACTGTGTAAATCCCTATGATGAAAAATAGGACGAAACTAAACAAAAGAAAAATCAGAAAGACATTGGCCGTATTACCGGAGATCAGTCGTCTCAAGATGTTTCTGATGGTCGAATTTCCCTGACCGGGAGCCTCTGAATGTCTATCCTCTTTGCCTCCAATCACAAAATAGAGACTGCTGAGCTTTGCGTTCTGCATGTACTGCCAGACTATGTTCTGGACATCGTCTATCACTCTAGATGCCAGCTTGGTTTGTTCTACATTGTCTCTATCTAAATCTGGAAAACTCAGATACACAGCTTCTTCGCTTATGGCAAGTTGGATGGGTAAAGACATTGTTAGGGCATCCTCGGGATTTTTTAGTCGCCAGCTAAGCTCCCTAGAATTTCCAGACTCGACGGTCTTGTACGATCCAGAGTCCACAAATTGGCTGTTCGGGGTGATGTAGTATCTTTGAATAGCTTCCGCCAAACCTCCCACCGCCGCCGGCTGAAGGTTTTCCTGAATCAAGATTCTTTTGGAGGGAATAATCTCGAGTGCCATTTGCTTTGTTACTCACTGCTGTACCGCGATAATGCGACGAATTCAGCGAACATCCCCAGATTTAACGTGATCACTTAAATTGTCCTCCGAAGTGATTCGACGCGAAGCTGGGATCTTAGATGCCTAAGACAAAAGGTGTCGCAAGAAAATCCTCACCACCCAATCCCAATACGATCGTTGACGGACTCTCGGATATTCTGTCTGGCACACTTACTGTCACGATCAACAATCTCCCGACATTGAAAATCAACGGCGAACTGAAGACCGTTGATGTTGAATTGAGGGGTTTGGAAGAATCAGATCTTCACTTGAGCAGCATCTTTCCTGAAACGAAGAAAAACCTTTACGAATCGATGAAGGATTCCACTGGCCTAGCACAGGCTCTCTACAAGGATGGCTGGAATCTCAGGATTTTTGACGATGGGGAAAGACTACTTTCCATGGGGAGGGGAATAACTCCCCTAACTGGTCACGTCTGGTTAAATCCTCTGAAGTTAACTAAGCTCAAGAGCCTTACTTGAGCGGGGAAAAGTCCTCTTTATCAGAGGGGTTAGTCGAGAGACTTGTAAGGTTCTTCGATGCTAGAATCTGTTTTTCTTCGTCTGTAAGCTCTCGCATGTGAACAACCAGACTGATTGTACCGTTTAGCTCCATCCCAACGGCCGTGCCTGGAAATCTCACGTTGGTCCTGTTAAAAGTGAGATCCACCTGTGATTGCTTGTTGGCAAGGGCCGTGATCAGCCCTTCAAACAAATTTCTTTCCCCATCCGGCGACTTTGACATACTTTGCATGTCTTGAGAGATGGGGCAAGAGCTATTTACGAATTCTCTATTTAGTGAAAGTCGATCGGGGCACCAAACGACAATACAGCGGTTTCAAGATTTTAAAACAAAACCACCGAAAATGGATCTAAAGAACGAGGGACGGGATTCCAGTGACGCAGTTTCAATGAAAATAAACTTGGACAAACTGGTATCAGCTGAGACTGCAATTTCTCAGATAAGCGATTCGTCCTGTCTGGCTGTTTCCGGATTCAACATGGCAGCTACTCCCGAGCTTTTGTTGTTGGAGTTGTTCAAACAATATCAGACTACGGGACATCCTAAAGACCTCTTTCTAGAGTGCGAATCGCTTCCAGCCATCCCAGGAAGAGCCCTTGACTACATCAGTAAAGAAATCCTTGAAGAAAAGGACAGTGGCTTTTTTCGCGGGTTGCTGATCCCCTATCTCGGATTTTCTCCTGCGACCCAAAAATTGGTGGAGGCTAACTTATTCGAGACTTTCAGCTGGCCTATCGGGGTCGTGACCTACTGGTTTCGTGAGATAGCATCTGGCAGGCCGGGGCTGATTACAACCATCGGTATCGACACTCTCCTCGATCCCCGGAGAGAAGGGGGTGCTATGAACACAAAAGGCTCAGAGAAAAAAACTTGCAAAGTAAATCTGGTTCACATAGAAAATGAAGAATTTCTCTTCTATCACGCCCCCAAACCAGACTTCGCCCTAATTCGAGCAAGCGTAGCGGACGAGCGGGGCAACCTGTCGATGGCAGATGAAGGCATTCGCGGAACGGCGTTGAATATTTCTCAGGCGACTAAAGCTAGGCCTAACCCTGGATCGGTGATTGCTCAAATCCGCTGGATTACAAAAACTGGGACCATGAGTCCAAGAGAAGTGGATGTGCCATCACCTCTTGTGGATCTGGTAGTGATAGCTCCAAAGAAAGACCACTGGCAGGGAGGGAGCTTTGAGTTTGATCCTCGAATTTCATATCAAGTAATGCAGCCCGTGACGGAGAAGCTCGTTTCGGAGATGTTGCCATCATCCAACCAACCCGAGGAGAAAATTATTGCAAGAAGAGTGCTCTTGGAACTCACCAAAATACTGGAAGAAAAGAAAGCTCCCGTCCTCGTCAATCTGGGAGTCGGAATCCCCGCTCTTGTATCCAGCCTGGCGGCAGAGGAGGATCTCGCGGACTATATCATAACAGTGCTAGAGTCGGGACCCTGGGGTGGAATTGCTCTTGCAGGAGTAGACTTTGGACTAGCTTTCAGTCCGTTTGCGCTCTCGACAATCCCAGACATGTTTTCCAATTTTGAAGGCGGAGTCATCGACGCCGCTTCATTGGGTTTTATGCAGATTGATGCGGAGGGAAATGTTAATCCCTC
>JASHXQ010000200.1 GCA_030043455.1 Nitrososphaerales archaeon
CTCCGATCGATGTCGGAGGTCCTTGATAAGAGAGCGAATTTACCAGCAAAATCTTTCAGAGTATTTTTGTAATACGCAGTTCATGACCGCGATTCTCTGAAACTCACTACAATCGAGTTGCGGTTTACCTCGCACCTTGGGGTCGTACCCACGAATAATTTAACCGCACTCTCGAACCAATTCTCAAGAAATATAGAAAATTTTTCGTTCAGGTCGTGGTGAACGGTGATTGTGTACTCTCCCCCATCTATTTTATCAAGTTCGAACTGGTAAGCGGTAGAATATTTTGAAGTTAATTCTAGTAGGTTCAGGAACGTACGAATGTTGTGCTTTTTGAACCAAAATTGAGCCGCTTCTGGTGCTGTCACTCTTCCAATATCTTTGCCCCACATGTTCGCTTGCTCTTCACTTAGAATCTCGAACAGTTTCCTATACGCTTGTCTCGGCATTGATACCATTCCGAATTTGGCAGATAGCCGGTCCCACTCGACGTATTTCGTGAAGATCTCAGATACGAGCGAGCTGAAGCTAATCCCCCTGCTCTCCGCATCACGCCTAAGTACATCTTCGAGCTCTTGGGGAATGCGTACGCTCTTCATTACTGTTTGTTTAGGCATTTTCTTGTTGCTAAGGTTTTGTCATACGATGTATTACCTATAACTACTTTGTTTGCATGCAAGTTATACGAGAGTCATCTCTCACCCAATTTGCATTGGGAGAATTGAATGTGATCTAGCATGTCTACAACAGTTACTAGGTCAGTTAACTCAGAAGAAGCAGTGAAAGAATATGTTGCCGTCTGGGATCGCCACGATCTCGATGCATCCGAAAAAATGTTGGATCCGAACATTGTTCTTTACAGCCCTCTCTATCCAAACGGGGTGAGAGGTCTCGCAGCCCATCACGAGGCCGATGTAAAATTCTTCAAATCCATGCCGGATTTTCAGTTCAAGATCCAAAGAATCGCCGCCAAAGACGACTTCGTAGCGGCTGAGCTCACAGGCACAGGAACTTCGACCGGTCCTGCCGAGCTTCCAGGGCGACCGCCCTTGCAACCGACCGGACGTCACGTGGAGTTCCAATTGGGATCCTTCTTTCGAGTCAATTCCAGAGGACTGATTGAAGAGGAGAAATATGTTTACGATAGACTGGTCTTCCTGCAGCAGATCGGTGTAAGTCTAGGCGCCGGAAGTTCCCAAAGCTAGAGGACGTATCGATTCACAAAAAGTAGTGTGCTCTAAATGACCAGTTTTCCAATTAGAGATAAGATAAACGACTTTTTACTGACGCCCAAAAACGCGGCAATGATCTTCATCGACTACCAGCCCGACCAGTTTGCCACCGTTGCATCCATGGATCGTCAGCTACTTGCTGACAACGTTGTCCGCGTGGCAAAGTTAGGAAAGGTGTTTGGCTTGCCTATAGTTCTATCGACAGTAAACGTGAAGGCGAACAATCTCAAGCCGACCATTCCTCCCCTGAGGGAAGTACTCACTGATCTGAAGGAGATAGATCGGACAGAAATCAACGCCTGGGAAGACAAGGAGTTCGTCGAAGCCGTAGAGGCTACTGGAAGAAAGAAACTCATTATGTGTGCCCTGTGGACCGAAGCGTGCTTGATTTTTCCATCTCTCAATGCGATGAGGGAGGGCTATGAAGTCTATCCAGTTGTCGATGCAGTTGGTGGTACTTCTCTTGAAGCTCACCAGTACGCACTGCAACGCATAGGCCTCGCTGGTGGAAAGTTCACGAGCTGGACTCAGCTTACTTGCGAGCTTCAGAGGGATTGGAATCGCATGGATTCACTTCAAGGTATGATGCAGGTAGCATTTGATCCTTCTTCGCCCATAGTCAAGAACCAAAAGCGGCCCTTCGATCTGAAGGGAATACCAGCTCCTTAGAATTTCGAGGCGTGGTGAAAAAATCGAATGTACGTTATCATGGGAGTCCACCATCCGAAACCTGGCATGGAAAAATCACTCCTCGATATTCAGGAAAAGTTCGGAGTGGCAGAAAGGAAACATCCCGGGGTCATATCCTCTTTCATTTGGAAAGATGACTCAACTGGAGTGATCATAGGGCTCACTATCTGGGATACGAAAGAAGATTACGACGCAGCGCGACCCGACTTGGACAAGGCCATTCAAGGCGTTGATTACAGATCTGTAGACGCTACCATGGAAATCTATCGTGGAGCTCCAGTGGTATGGGGTTAGGAAACACTTCATTTAGAGTTGGAAGTGAATATTAATGTCAGATAACACGGAAATAATCCGGCGAGCTTACAAGATCGCGGAGAACGTCGACATCCCGGGCTGGATAAACGCTTTCACCCCTGATGGTGTCTTTACTGACGAGTCGATCCAGGTGGTTTACCGCGGCCCAAATGAACTCGGGCAAACGGTGGAGAATTATGCAACTGCCTTTCCAGACATGCACCGCGAGATCTATCAGATGTACGACGCAGGCACCAACATTGTCGTGGTACAGCTGGCCCTTCAAGGTACTCATCGCGGCCCTCTCAAGTTGCCACGAGGGATCATTCCACCGACCGGCAAACGAATGAACGCGCCTTGCTGTGATGTCTTCGAACTTTCCGGTGACAAGATCAAGCGCTTCGATTGTTATCCGTCAGGTTCGGTTGTCCTCACCCAGTTAGGCGTGATCGGTAACCTCGACGCGGTAATGAAGCACTAACCCTCCCGCCCCAACTTCTTACACAATTGTGAGCCCCAGATTCCATGTCAAGCATTAAGATCGGATACAGTCTATCACTCAGCGGTGGTCTCGCAGCCAATGGCCAGACCGCAAGATTGGCACACCAGATTTGGCAGGAAGATGTCAACGCGAAAGGGGGACTTCTAGGCAGAGAGGTCGAACTGATTTGCATAGACGACAGAACTGACCCCACCTCAGTCGCTGGCATTTACCGAAAGCTCCTCCTTGATGACAAAGTGGATCTGCTGCTCGGCGGGTACGGCAACAACTCGATCAGTCCCGCCATGCCCTTTGTAATGGAAAACAAAAAGTTCTTCGTGGGGCTCATGGGTCTCGGTGTCAACAATTCCCTTGCGTATGACCGGTTCTTTGCGATGATCCCTACCGGTCCTGATCCCAATACCGCACTTACCGCAGGCTTTTTCGAAACTGCATCCCGACAAAATCCGAAACCGAAAACTATTGCGATAGTTGCCGCCGATGCAGACTTTACCAAGAACCCCATAGCCGGCGCCCGAGCTAATGCTGAGCGCTATGGGCTCAGCATCGTCTCTGAAACCAAATACAGCCTAGCCACCAAGGACTTTGCTGCTGTTCTAAAAGAAATGAAGCCCGACAACCCGGACATTATTTTCTTCTGTTCCTATCTCAACGACTCTGTAGGCCTGATCCGCGCCATTGCAGATTCCGATCGCGATCCACTAATGGTGGGCGGAGCAATGATCGGGACACAAAGTAGCGCTGTCCAATCCCAGCTCGGCCCCTCGATCAATGGGATAGTCAACTACGAGTACTGGCTCCCGACGCCGAAAATGGACTTTGCTGGTGCAAGCCGCCTAATCACTACTTATCAAGACCGAGCTAAGGGGACACCTGCCGATGCCCTAGGCTACTACGTCGCTCCTTTTGCTTACGCCCAACTTCAGGTGATCGAGCAAGCCGTTAGGGCAACAGGTAGCGTTGACGACACGAAGCTTGCTGATTATACTCGAACCGCGACTTTTCCAACAGTCGTTGGCGATGTCAGGTTTGGTCGACTTGGCGAATGGTCTGCACCCCGGGTATTGACGGTCCAGTTTCGCAACATAGGCTCGAACAATATCTCAGAGTTTGCGAAACCTAGTGCCCGGGTCGTGGTGGCCCCGAACGATTACGTAAATGGAGACATCATCGTTCCTTTCCGAGCGGCTAGGACAACCAGATCATGATGACGGCCAAGAAAGTCGTCTGGATCTGCGATCGTTTGTGGGATTAGCGACTTTCTAGTAGAGAAAAAACAATCCTTTGCAGAAATTAGGCGTCAGGGTATGACTCGCGCAGGCATCGATTCAACCCAGACTGATTCAAGACAAGCGACGCGCGTACTCCTCGTCCTCACTGGAGTCGCACTTCTGGTCAACTATGTAGAAACAATGGTCATCCCGGGGGTTCCCACAATCCAGAGGTACTTCTCCACCACTTCCACGATCGCGTCCTGGATCACATCAGCCTACCTGATAGTTGGAAGCGCTGCCTCGCCACTTTTCGGAAAGTTCGGCGATATTTATGGAAAAAAGAGAATGTTCCTAGTTTCCCTAGTCTTCTACATGGCCGGAGTCGCTACTGCTGGGTTTTCGCCGTCGATCTACGTCCTCCTCTTTGCAAGGGCCCTTCAGGGGGTAGGCTTTGCGATAATTCCGCTGGGGCTCGCGATCATCACCGAAGTCTTCCCGAAGGAGAGGGTCGCGACAGCGCAAGGAATCATCAGCGCGACCTTTGCAATCGGCGCAGCGCTGGGCTTGATCATAGGTTCATATGTGGTTCAGGATCTGGGCTGGCAGTATGCCTTCCATACTGCCCTAATTATCAGCCTGGTTCTTTTCGTGATCAGTGCGAGAGTTCTGAAGAAGGATCTGGTTCAGTCAGTTAGCAGGGCCATTGATTACGCGGGAGCCGCCATTCTGATTTCCGGCGTGACTCTCATACTCCTCTACTTGACCGAAGGGCCGACGTTGGGATGGTTTTCTGACCTAGAACTTGGTTTCCTCGTCCCCGGAATCATTCTGACAATATTCTTCTTTTTCTTTGAAAACAAGAAGACGAATCCGCTCGTCAGCCTTACTCTTCTGAGGATCCGGGACGTCCTAGTCGCGAATCTGGCAGGGCTCATTTCAGGAGTTCTACTGTTCCTGCTATTCTTTGCTGTTACTTACTATTCACAACTTCCGCCACCGTTCGGCCTCGGCCTTGATGTCATCGCCGCAGGTTTGACCCTTGGCCCAGCGGCGGCCGGAATGTTCATCGGGAGCATTGTGGTTGGCCGAGTCCTCCCTAGAATTGGTCCAAAGCCCGTCTTGCTGATGGGATCGGGAATCGGAGGGTTGGGGCTAGTGTTGCTCCTTCTCGACAGATCTACTTCAGCTTACGTCGCGCTTGACATGTTCGTCGCGCTGGCTGGGTTCATCGCGATAACCGTTCCAATTGTGAACATGCTCGCAATTTCGATACCTCGGGATAACATTGCTGTCGGTCTTGGAATGAATACCCTGCTCAGAAATCTCGGGGGAGCGGTTGGACCGGTCTTGGCAACAAGCATCTTGGCTACGTATACTCGGCCGTTTGTGTCGAAGATAAATGGGCAGACTGTCATGGGTCAATTGCCTTCTTCAGCTGCTTTCAACCTAATTTTCGAAGTCGGAATCGTTCTCGCTATCCTCGTTGCCCTTTTGAGTCTCGCGACGAAAAACTATACTTTCAAGAAAGCGGCTGTTGCGCGGCCCCGCTCTGCTCCGGGCGATCAGTCAACGGGAAATGAAACAGATCATTCCATTGTGGGTAAGAAGAATGAATGAGAGTGTAATTAGGAAAGGGAATTCCGGAATAAGCCCTGTCGCCGCTGTTGTAGTCGTCCTTGTAGTTCTAATTCTGACTTCTGGCGCAGTTGTAATATCGTATCAAGCAATTAGTGTGGAGGAACATACTTCCACACTGACGTTGACCGAGATTAACACTACGACTGTCAGCGCGGGTTCTTCAACCAATGCAACATTAGTCAGCTCGACCCCTTCATCGTCGCCTGATTACTGGTCACCGACTTCGCCGATGAACGTGAATCGATCGTTCTCAGCTGTGACCACTTTGGATAACGGTAGTGTATTGGTTGCGGGGGGTTTCGCGGGGGCTGTTCCCAACTCCTCGATTGCTTCCGCTGAGATGTACAATCCAGCCACAAACAGGTGGACGATGATCGCCCCAATGCCAGTGGGAACTGCAGGAGCAAGGGCTTCAACTCTCAATAACGGCGATGTGCTCGTTGCAGGCGGACTGGGGAATGAAGGAATTCTGACTACGTGTCAGCTGTATGACCCGTCAACAAATACCTGGTCGCTCACAGGAAATCTAACCAAGGCAACCTTTGACGAACAAATAGTCGTGTTGAACAACGGGAGTGTAATTGTGATCGGTGGTGATTTTTCTGGAGGAGAAAATAACGCTACCCAGATTTACAATCCCAGTTCTGGTACTTGGTCCGATGCAGCCCCTCAGCCTCTCGCTCGAGCTGATATGATCGTGGTAAAGCTGCCTGATGGAAATGTCCTCGTGGCGGGGGGTCACACCGCTGACGTCCCCACGCTGCTTTCAGAAATATTTGACCCTACCATCAATACCTGGACTCCGACTAGGTCCCTAGTCGTTCCGGGAGGCGATTCGGGTGGCGTGCTCCTGAAGGACGGAGACGTTCTGATGGTCGGAGGCTACACGACCTACAACGATTCAGATAACTCGGCTCAATATCTCTACACTTCGCAACTCTTCAACACCACCACGGAAGCCTGGAATTTGACCGGCGATATGAATTATCCAAGGGGAGAAATTGGGCTCAGCACGGTTCTAATGAACAACGGTGAAGTCCTGGTTCCCGGAGGCAACTATCAGCCGGAGACCGGGCAGGACACGGCAGAAATTTACAATCCTGCGACCGGGAAGTGGTCCATGGCAGGTACAATGTCGGTGCCCCGTGGTTCGGGGGCGATGGCAGTACTGCTTGACACTGGAGAGGTCCTCGCGTTTGGAGGCCTGCTACCGCATACTTGCACTTATTGTGGACCAGGTACGTCCGGAG
>JASHXQ010000201.1 GCA_030043455.1 Nitrososphaerales archaeon
CTCCCTGCTTTACTGGTCCTCCGCGTAGACACGACAGCGCAACCATTCCATCTTAGGGTTGCCCCCTCCCGGATCTCGCCCGATTCGATGGTTCAGAGTCGGAACCCCTCCTTCGAGTGGCACGCTCCTGTGACAGCCCGTCGTGGCGTGAATTCCTTCCAGTAGGCAGAGCAAGTACATTCCGCATCGCACTTTACCCGCCGGTTACTGACCCCTGCATATAGTCGGTTTCAGGACAATGGGAGACGACTATCCTCCCGATCCTACCTATCGCAATTCGTCAAAAAAGTCTTCTTAGAGTTATTAGACTATCGCAAAAAGTCTCAAAAGCAGAGAGAGTCACCAGCTCTTTTCTCCCTTGCTGCCTCTGGTAAGCATCTTTCTTTTTTCTCTCGCAGCTTTCGTCGCATACTTTTTCCTGAGCGGTTTCATTTGGGGCGCTGGCTACTATCCCACATCCAGAAAGGAAATCGATGCTGTTGCAAGACTTTTGGAGCTCCACGAAAATACAAAGTTCTACGATCTGGGCTCAGGGTACGGTAGAATGATTTTTGCGATGGCGGAAAAATTTGGGGCAAATTCCACGGGAGTTGAAGTAGATCCTGTAAAGTGCTGGTGGACCAGACGTGAAATTCGACGGAAAAGACTGGGAGAAAAAGTACGATTGATTCAATCCAATTTTCTTGGTGTTGATCTTTCGGACGCCAACGCGATTTTCGTTTTCCTTACCAGAGAAACGAAGATTATGGAAAAATTATTCGCCAAAATCTGCGATGAATGCAAACCGGGAACAATGGTGGTTTCGTTCGAACATCCCTTCAAGAAATGGACACCCATGAAGAAAGAAGGAAGATTATTTCTATATGCGCTCGAAAACCCAGCGCTAGACGAAAGCAC
This sequence comes from Nitrososphaerales archaeon, assembly GCA_030043455.1. The sequence continues at coordinate 898 of JASHXQ010000201.1, forward strand.
GGCTTAGCATTGGCAAAGAATGCGCTTTCCATCAAACTTTTCTTTATTGTTAGTGCTTTTGGAGCGAGATTCCCCAAAATCGGTGATAGAGAAATTTTGCCCAAGATTTTTATAACTCGGGTGTGGCCTGAACCCGAGTTTTTTAATGGCCGGCCTTCAGAAAAGTAGATCCGCTTGCGAACGCAAGAAAGCGCTTGAACGAAAATCTCACACTTTCCTTCCCGTTATGGTTCTGACGATGGGGCTGTTATTTTCCGGAGCGTCGATCCTTCCGGCTACTGCAAATTCATCGCGGCAATCGGTTCTACCTCTGACGGCGATTCAACCCTATCTGCCGGGAATGCCACAAGCGGCTTCGGGTCCTTATCAATGCAATTCGCATGGAAATGGAACTGATCTAAACTTGCCATCCTGCTGGCCGATGGGAGTGGCGGATTACGGAGTCAATCCCTCCAACGATCACCTGTATTCGTATCACACTCAATCCTTCGAGGCCTCGATAACAATCAACAGTATTAACATTGGACAGAACACCTGTGGCAACCTGTGCGGTGGCGGGGAAGACGTCCTAACTCTTCAGCAGAATACAGTTGCAAATATCTCGGCCGGCGGGGTAGAGCAAACTTACTGGACCCAGGATGTTCCCTTCCTCTTCTATTATCCTGTGACTCATAGCTATTCTATTGTGCCGCTGGACAACATTTGGAATTTCTCGGGGCCACTACTCAATATCGCCGATAATATGACCGGCGTTACGGGCAATCTTAATTCGCAATGTGTTGCTTATGGAGGAGCTCCAGTCTTTTACGAATGCGAAGGAGCAGAAATCTCTAACCTTCAGCTTCCTCTTACAATTGAAACTAGGATGACTGTATCGGAGCAGTGCGTCGCCGGCATTTGCTCTAACTATGTTACGTTCTACATGGAAATCTCCCACGGAGCCAAGCTGGTTTACTCCAATACTTTTGACAAGGTCGAGTTCACCAATGGCAACGCTCTTTCCAGGCCGCATTTCTATGTCGAGCCATGTTTACCTCTGGCGCCTTCTACTAACGCCAATTTTGGAAAATGCACAGTGGGCAAAAAGGAATCACCAATCGGGCTTCCATATGATGCCGAGTGGATTATCGGTGGACCGGCCGACGGCAGCCAGGTGCGAATGACTCAGATAAACGCTATGATGACCGAGTCTTTTCTTAACGAGACCACTGGTCATTTCCAGTCAGTGCCTCACGCTTACTCTGATGGATGGGACACTGCTGAAGGAGTGGGAAATGTGCGTATGACTTCTCCAGGATCCCCTACTGCCCTAGCGAGTGCCGGGCCAGATAACGTGGAAGCCCCGTTGTGGTAGAGCAGAAACCTAGGGGATAGTGAGTTCAACAATTTGAAAATCAATAGTCTGAGAATCGCAGGTACAGGGCTGTGTTTCCTTTTCGCGATGTCCTTGATTCCTGTTGCGTCATTCGCTGCTGCGAGCCCAAGAGTTACTGTAAAGGGCACGATCTCGGTTTCCAACACCCCAACGTGGGATGTGTACGACCCGGGTAACAAAATGGTGTACGTGACCGACAGCGGCTCAAATACGCTGAGCATAATCAGCAGCTCGAGTTCCCCCAAGGTTGTCGCCACTGTGAAGACCGGCTCCACCCCATGGGGTGCAACTCCCACAGGTAGCAGCTGCGGCAATGAAGTGGCTGTCGCGAATTCCGGATCCGGTTCAGTATCTCTCTACAAAGATACCAGTCCCTACGCGTCAGTGACCACGATCAAGATTCCTTCTGTAAATCCTCTCTACAAAACTTCGGTTCCGAGGGCGATCGCATACGCTGCAGGGGTGCTTTACGTCGCTGATGGCGCCGGTCAAATAGATGTTGTCAATTGCGCGACCAACACCCTAGAGGGTTCTGTGTTGCTCACGGCGTTTTCCTCTCTCAACGGTGCGTTCTACGATTCGATGCACAAAATTGTCTACTTCGCGGATGAAGGATACAGCTCGGTGTGGTACTTCGACTTGAGCGGCAATGAGCCTTCGTGCTTGCCGCCCAATCCTTGTCTTATCACTACTGTCGGCGGTAACTACACGGATTCGCCGGCATTCTTCACAGAGGATGCTGCAGGCAATGTTTACTTTAGTGACTCGGTGGCTAACTCAATCAGAGTTATCAATCTAGTGAGTGACGTTCCAACAATCAACGCCACACAGTACGGGAACTTTTACAACACTCACGAATTTGATGCGCCCGTCGGGATCGCTTTCATGCGAAGTACTCAAGAGCTGGTTGTTGCTAACACGGCCGGGAAGAATGAGTTTACAGTCTTATGCGTCAACACAGTCTCCACTTTTTGTTCGAAGGCGAGCGTGGGTGGATTCTATGAAATTGCCGGTGGTTCCCACCAGGGATATGGGCTGACATTCGATCCAGATAATGGATACATCTACGCCACAAACCAAAACTCGGGCAGTGTAACCTATCTCTCCGGTTAGATCGATCTAGCTGAACGTATTTGAGAGTCCCAGCTAGTCTCGGCTGGGAAAAGTCTTTTTCGTGGCTCTCTCTTCGAGCGCGACTATTCAGGTCAGGAACAATTCTATTCGGAGCCCAAGTGATTAGCGAATCACTCGCAGTGTCTCGCACACCGAGCAGAGTGGGCCGCTGGACACAGAGCCGCAGAACTCACAGCGGCGTGGTAGTTTTCCTTCAGAGATTTTTCCACTCAAACTTTTTGCAAGGTTCATGATGGTCCGGAAAGTGCTGTATTTTATCCCTGGATGTTTCCTTTCCAGCTCATTCAAGTGAATTCGAATTTCTGTCCGGATCCCCTCGTTCATGTACGGACAGGATTCTGCTTGGAACGGGAGATTATTCAGATAAGCAAAGAAAGCTAATTCTTGCTCGTATATTTCCATTGCCGGCTTGATTCGTCTTAGCTTGAAAGAATCACTAATAGGATGCATTTCCGGATCGAGCCAGCCAATTCTCTCCATGTCCCCGGAGTGGAGATTGATGTAAAATGTCTGCAGAACATCATCCAAGTTGTGGGCAGTCGCTACTATATTTAGTCCTAACTCCCCTGCAGCTCTGTCGATGGCGCGCCGCCTTAACGGCCCGCATGCTGCACAGGAAGAAATCTTCAGTCCTTTTTCAGACCGAGATGTCATGGCGTCATCGAGCGAGAGATCGAAATAATCCTTGTAGGATTTGATGGAAAGGGGGATCGAAAGCTCCCGAGTAATTTTTTCTGCGTTCCTGACAGATTCTTCCCGGTAACCCGTAATGCCCTCATCGATCGTTATCGCACAAAGCTCGGAACCATGGCCCTTCATGATTTCATGCATGATCTGGAGCAAGGATGTGGAATCCTTCCCGCCTGATAGGGCAACTCCCACCCGATCTCCATGTCGGAGCATCCCGTACTTCGAAATTGTTTTCTTGACCTTTTCCTGGATGGAATGTGAAAAGCACGGAGCACAAAGTGATTCGCCGTTGTACGAGCGATAATAGACGGTCTTCCCACCGCACCGACACTGTGGTCGGGGCTTGGGCCTCAAATGCTCCATAGCTTTCGTTCCAGATTTCCAGACGTGTTAAAAATCGACTAATAAACAAAATTTAGGATCGAGGCTAGAATGCGAAAATAAGATCTGAAAATCAGGTTAGAAATTACGAGATAGATTAATAGCGCATTCTGGAACATTTTCACTTCTTACTTGCCCGATAGCGAGAGCTCTCAGCTCACCGTCTCTCCTCCGCCTGAGACTCCGCCGGAGGAAGAAAAGGCTGTAACCTTTTCTTGGGGCATTGTAATGGTGAGGACCAAGCGTCTCCTCTATCTTCTCGACGATCTCGCTCGAAATAGAATAGTGGGAGGCCTTGGATGGGTCTATCTCGGCATCACGCTGGTCGCGGGCTCGATCATGCTCTGGCTAATGCTGGACCAGGATTACATTCTTCTGACAGGTAGTTTGGCACTGCGATGCGCCGTCGGAGCTGCCCCTGCAGCCGCGTGTGTCGCCAAAGGTATCACGCCTGTATCAGGCCCTCCGCTTACAGCTTACCTGCTTCTGCCGGGCTTGAATCCCTATATTCCGTTCATCTATGGAATCGTCGGCATAGTCATTGCGGTGGTGATCCACGAGGGAACGCACGGAGTGATCGCAAGACACCTCGGAATGGCGGTGAAATCGACCGGTCTACTCTTTTTCCTCATTGTGCCAATCGGCGCTTTCGTAGAAATCGACGAGAAACTCATCCAGCAGGCTAAATTCCGGAATTCCGGGCGGATCATGGCGGGTGGTCCCGGAAGCAACATCATCGTCGCTCTCGTGGCTTTAGCTTTGCTTTTGCTAATTGTTGGTGGTCTGGTCCCTGCCCAATTCAATGGGGTGCAGATACAGCAGATCTTGTCACCCAGTCCCGCTTACGGCCTCTTCACCCACGGCGAGCTGTCTTCGGGTGATTTGATCATCGCAGTGAATCAGACCACGGTACGGTCCGTGTCAAGCCTGTCCCAATTCATGAGCACCACCAAGCCAAACGAGAGCCTTCAGCTTACCGTCGATCATGGTGGTGGGATCAGAAATTATACCATAACGCTTGGTGCAAACCCGGACAACAAGTCGATCGGTTTCATAGGCATAGGAGAGTCTTACAGCCAAAGCGATCTCGTGGGGATAAAGGGCACCTATGCTTCAGACTTTACCAAGGATCCTCTTCTCTACTTGGTAGTTCCTGGAATTTATTCGGAGGCGAATTCAGTCGTACCCTTCTCCAGCCAACTTGCTCCGCTTTATTCTTCCCCCAGCTTGGGCGGAGCATGGTATCCCCTTGCCCTAACCCTTTTCTGGATCTGGTTCATCAATGTGAACCTTGCTTTCTTCAACGCGATCCCGCTCTACCCCTTGGATGGCGGGCAGGCATTGCTGAACTTTTTCGGCCACTTTGGTAAGAAGGCAGTCGAATCGAGGGCAAAGTTACTGACCACAATCGTCTCGGTGGCGATGCTTATCCTGATCCTCAGTTTCCTGTTCCTTCCGAGGATTCTGGGCCTACTTCCGGCTTAGGCTACTTCGCTGCAAACCTTAGCAAGCCCAGGGCTCCTCCCAGCGTGTTGACCTGAGCCCCAAGATCTGTTGTGGAATCTAGGAGGAAAGTTTCTCCTCGATACTCTTCTACAGTATTCAGGAGCTCTACGATTTCGTCCTCTTCGATTCCTTTCTGCGAAAAAATCTTGTCTGCCACGATTAAGGACTCAACCGCCCCCTGTCTCGCGGCCTTTAGACAGTCCCTAAAAGCAAAGGAGATGCGCTGATCTCTCACGGAGATCCGCCTCATCGCTTCTTGGATAAGTTTTGAGACCTTCGCGAGTCGGCTGTCGGAGAGAGCCTCCTGGAGATTGGGATTCCTCAGTGCAACGTAAACTCCGTCTTCCCCTGCGACGTCGGATCCGGAAATCAGCTTCACCTCGGCGAAATCCTTCCTCTCCCGCTCCAAATAATTCACCAATCTCTCCTTGGTGATGCCCGGTCCCAACACGAAGATCTTAGTACCGGCAGGGTAGATGACAACAACCGCCTCGGCGATCTTCTCGAAGTAATTCCCGGCAGAACCGCGGCGAGAGTCCTGATACAATTTTCCGGTTACACCGGAGTCGATCACCGGAAGTATCTGAAGATGAGTACCTTTGATGACTCCTATTCCAGCTTCCCTCTGATCTAGGGCAACGACGACGTAGCTATCCTTGGGCGTACCGGCGCCCTGAATCAGATTTGCTTGCAGAGCAGTGAAACCGTTGGGCTTGCGGATCGACACCCGATGCCCCTCGGAAAGGGTCAGGGAATGAAACGAGCCCTTGCTCAGGAGTTCGTTCGAGATATCAAGGATCTTCCCGGAGACCTTGAGCCGAGTAAAGGTACTGTCAAGCTGGATCTCCTCAACTTCCACTGTGACGGTTACTTTGATCCTTTCCTTGTCCGGACGCGAGTATTCTCCCAGATCCTTGTAGACCCGGGAGGTCTCACCGGAGACCAGATCTCCCTTGGCGATGACTCTTCTCAGAGTCCAGAGATCGTCAGGCTGTTCCGGAGTAACCGTTACGAGGTCGTGCCTGAGGTCAAGCCGATTGACGATCAAAGTTCATCCTAGTCCCGGACGGACTGAAGAAGTGAGTATGCCTCCCTCCGTACGAGGGAAGCAAAAGTGAAGGGACCTATTCCAGCGCAAGATCGCGGAAGCTATAGACCAGAATGCTCTCGGGCTTGTTTTGAATTTCGCCAGTTCGGTGGCCCACGATCATATCGATGCCCACGTTGGACGCCGAGTCGATCAGCCTCTGGGTGACGATCCCATCAAAGATGAGGTGCTTAGCACCGGAGATTTCGCCTATTTTCGAGACGAGCTCATTTACCGGCATCTTCCCCACCTCTCCCCAAGAGGAATCGAAGACTTTAGCTTCTAGGGTTCCGTTGATAGTAGAATATTCTGCTTTTACTTTCTCAGCGACTTCGGGGGCCATGGGTGGAGCTGGGGGTAGTTGAGTTCGCTCGACGGGTTCTCTCTCGGGAGGCCTTTCCTCGTACTGGTACTCCTGTCGGTCTCGACTCCGGCTGCGATCGTTCCGGTCACGTCGGTTGTATCGGTTGTTTCGATCCCGATCGTATCGACCGTGATGCTCCCTCTGTTCCCTGGGGTGCTCCAATTCGCGGTCTTCTCCCTCCTCTTCCCTTTCAGAAGGACTACCACGCAGAATCTCCAAAATTTCCACTGGAGTAAGCTCCTCGACTTCCCTGCCTCTAGGAGCCCTGTAGACACGATCAATCCTGGCTACCTGAGTAAGTTCCTTCAGAATCAGGTCGCCTTCTCGATCCCCGTCTAGAAATGCAATTAGGGTCTTGCCCCTACGAGCAAGATCTTTCACCGTATCTGGGACGCTGGTGCCTTCCACAGCGATTGTGTTTTCGATGCCTGCGCGTAGGAGGTTAATGATATCCGCCCTGCCCTCCACGACGTAGACCGTATCAGAGGAAGCAACAGCAGGACCGGCAGGCAGGCCTTCCCGACCGTAAGTGATCAACCGACCTTTCTTGGCAGAATCTACAATGTCCTTCAGAGATTCTTCCCCCTCACTGGCGGTCTTCGATGCCCAGTCCTTCATGATCGCCTTTGCGCGATCTACAATGACCTTGCGCCTGTCTGCGCGGACATCGGTGATCCCGACCAGAGTAAACCTAGCACTGCATGGACCGACCTTGTCGACATTTTCCACCGCCGCAGCGATCAGCGCAGCAGTAGAAACGTCTGTACTCATGGGAATGAGTACTTCGCCAGAAGTCTTTCCATTACTGGATTGCAGGTTGATCTCTATGCGACCAACTTTCCACGTCTTTTGCAGTTCCTGTAGGTTCATCTCAGGCCCGAAGAGGCCTTCAGTTTGCCCAAAGATTGCGCCTATGAGATCTGCTTTTTCTACGACTCCTTCTACATCAAATCTTAATTTTACTAAGTACTTTACGATTCCTTTCTCTTGACTCAAAATAACCACCAAATGTAAAATTCAATTGGTAATCAGTCAAACCTTACCATCAATTTGTGATTTTTACAATTTAAGCGTTTATCAAATTTTGGCGATTTTCAATAGGACTAAATTGGCTCAGCTAAGGATCATTTTTCTTATTGAGATTGAAAATCCCACTTTTTCTGATCTCAGGTCAGTACTCGGCGTTCACCAGATTTTCTTTTCTTTCACTCGGAAATATTCCGCCCGGATTTTCAGGAATTTTCAATGCATCGTAATCGCGTTGCACTGTGCGAAAATTTCTGGATAGTTGCAGATATATTCAAATATTCTGCGCCGACCCGAAGGGAGTTTATTCTCAATGACGCCGAAGAAATTTGACTATTATTCGCCGTCTACTGTATCTGAAGCGATTCAGGTTTTACATGATAACGAGGACGCTAAAGTCCTCGCCGGCGGGCAGAGCTTGCTCGCCTTGATGAAATTGAGGCTTGCGGCGCCAGCGCTGCTCGTGGATATTTCAAAACTCCAGGATCTCTCCTACATCCGGGAGGATAAGGAATACATCGGAATGGGGGCGCTCACAATCCACGATCTGGTGGAGCACAGTCCGATAATCAAGAAACATTTCCAACTGCTGACAGATGCGGCAAGCAAGATAGGCGATCAACAGATCCGGAACGTGGGGACGATTGGTGGCAGCTCTTGCCACGCAGACCCAGCGGCCGACCTCCCGACAGCCCTAACTGCGGCGAACGCCAGTTTTGTGATTCGCAGCGGCAAGGGTGAAAGAGTGGTGCCAGCTACGGAATTCTTTGTCGACCTCTTTGAGACGGCGGTGGGTCACGATGAGATACTTTCCGAGATCAGGTTGCATTACATGCCACCAAAGTCTGCTACCGCGTACATAAAGCACAGCCGCAGGGAAGGAGATTTCGCGATTGTGGGGACTGGAGTTGCATTGACTATGGGGGACGGTAATGTATGCAAGAACATCCGCATCGCACTTGGGGCGGTGGGTTCTAAACCCCTGAGAGCAACCAAAGCTGAAGAGTACATGAAAGGTAAAGTTCTGGATGACAAGACGATCGCCGAGGCAGCGGAAAGAGCCAACGAGGGTGCCGATCCCCCGTCCGACATGCACGGAAGCAGGGAATACCGAATGGAAATGATCAAAGTGTTCACCAGACGGACCACCAAATTGGCGCTATCGAGATTAGCGTGAGTGAAGTAAAAATGATGAAATCTATAACCAGATCAGATGTCGTGCAGGTCACGTGCAAGATTAATGGAAAAGAGTACAAGGGGATGGCAGAGCCGAGGCTGTTGCTGGTCCACTTTTTGCGCGACGAGCTGAACCTTACGGGCACTCACATTGGGTGCGATACCGGACACTGCGGAGCGTGTACGATTTACATGAACGGCAAGACGGTGAAATCTTGCATGCAGCTGGCTATCCAGGCGAATGGGACTGACATGACCACGGTGGAGGGGCTGGCGGACGGCGACAAGCTGCACCCCATTCAGGAAGCCTTCTGGGAAAATCATGGTTTGCAGTGCGGTTATTGCACTCCAGGGATGCTGATGTCCGGTTTATTCCTCCTCCAAAGAAATCCGGATCCTACAGAGGATGAAATCCGCAGGGGCATTGAAGGCAATCTTTGCCGGTGCACGGGTTACGTAAACATAGTGAAATCGATCAAGGCCGCCGCAAAGAAGATGCAGGGCGACGGCGGAAAAAGCGCCCAGATGTAAGAATTAGTAGGAGATTCCGACTTGGCCACAGTCACAGAGCTGGTCAAGGAATCTCAACAAACCCAGTGGTTGGGGCAGCCCCTCAAGCGGAAGGAAGATCCCCGGCTAATTACCGGTCTGGGTAAGTTTGTAGACGACCTAAAGTTGCCGGGGCTTGCGTATGCCTCTATACTTCGTAGTCCCTATGCCAGCGCCAACATCAAACGAATTGACGTAAGCAACGCAGAAGCCCTGCCAGGCGTAATCTGTACTCTCGTGGGGAGCGAGGTAGCGAAACTCACCGATCCTTTTCTTCAGATCTCCGGACCTCCGGCTAACAAAGTCAAGGATTACTGTCTTGCTGTGGACAAAGTGCACTTCGTGGGGGAACCGGTCGCCGCAGTAGTGGCTGAAACTAGAGGTATCGCGGAGGACGCCCTAGAACTTATCGAAGTAGAGTACGAGCCTCTGGAGTTTACACTTGATGCCCGAGAGGCGGTCAGAGAAAGTGCCCCACTGGTTCACGAGCAGGTGGGTACGAATATCGTCTTTGACGGAACTTGGAATTACGGAGCAATTGACCAACGAATTCAGGAGGCAGACAAAGTAGTCAAAGGAAGATTGCACTTTCACCGGTTTAGTTCCACTCCGATTGAGAATAATGGCGTTGTCGTGAACTACGACAGATCCAACGGATTTCTGAACATCTACTGTAACAATCAGATGCCAATGTTCTGCATCCCGTGGCTGTCTTTCGGGCTCAAGTTTCCGTCCAACAAAATCCGGATGATCACCGGAGATATCGGTGGCGGCTTTGGGGCGAAGATTATCAGTTACCCATACATGGCGCTCATCTGTTTGCTCTCGATGAAAACCAAGCGACCGGTAAAGTGGACCGAAGACCGGCGGGAGCACATGTTTGCAAACCACGGGAACGAGCGTAGTTTCGATGTGGAAGTTCCGGTAAAGCAAGACGGTACCATTCTGGGTTTCAAGGTCGT
>JASHXQ010000202.1 GCA_030043455.1 Nitrososphaerales archaeon
CTCGGCAATGTCTTCTTCGGAAAGTCGGAGCCGACCGCAGGCTCTGCAAGTGGAGATTAGTAATTTGTGAACCTCGTCGACGAACGCTATGTGAATCACCGGTTCGGCGAGTTCAACATGGCCAAAATGACCGGGACATTTAGGTGCCGTGTTACCGCACGTTGCGCATTTCTGTCCTGGTTCCAAAGTTCCGAGTCGATTGTCCATTAGCCCTCCCTGGACTGGCATGCCGTCCTCGTCATACGTTTCAGGTGCTGTAATCTCTGCTACAGAATACTTCCTGATTTCACTCGGCGAGAGGAAAGCGAATCTGATTCCCCCGACAGCCTTGATGGATTCTTCTAGCGACATTTTCTTTTTCCTCCTACACCTTGTCCTTCAACTGCAATCTGGGGGCAATGTTGAGGCTCATCATCTCTTGCAACAGGAGCTTGAACGCGTAGGCGATCACCACAGTCGAGATTCTAGCAGTGTCCCCATCCACCCTGCACACGTACTTGCGTTGCTTTGCGTCAAAGTAGGCGATGAGACCACATTTTTCGCACACGTGGACCTCAGTCTTGTCAGCCTCGTCCAAGAGACGATCTTTCAAAACCATCGAAGCTCCGTACGCGATAAGACAGTCTCGTTCCATCTCCCCGAACCTCAGCCCTCCACCTCTTGCTCTGCCTTCCGTGGGCTGTTTGGTGAGCATCTGTACCTGACCACGAGCTCTAGCGTGGATCTTGTCAGCAACCATGTGGTGCAGTTTCTGGTAGAAGACCACCCCAATGTAGACATCAGCAGCAAACTTCTTCCCAGTCCTGCCGTCGTACATCACTTCCCGGCCAGTCTGGGAGAAGCCGTTGTTCCTCAATGTTTCCTCCAGCGATTGGGCCGTCTCTCCAGTGAAGGCAGTTCCATCCACTGGTTTGCCTCTTAATGCAGCAGCCTTACCAGCCAAAGACTCGATGAATTGTCCTGCAGTCATACGTGATGGAAAGGCGTGGGGATTAATGATGACATCAGGCACGATTCCATCTTCAGTGTACGGCATGTCCTCCTGATTCACGACGAGCCCGATGACACCTTTTTGGCCGTGTCTCGAAGCAAACTTATCCCCGATTTCCGGAATACGCATATCGCGGACCCGCACCTTGTACATCTTCCCACCCTCCTCATTTTCGGTAAGGAACACCGCATCGACGACACCGTTCTCGCTTGCCCTTACACCGATTGAGGTATCTCTTCTGTACGGGCCCTTGATCTCGAACTCTTTGTACTCCTCCATAAATCTCGGCGGACTGGTCCGACCGATGATCACGTCACCACCGGTGACTTGCGCTTCGTGCATAACGACTCCGTCCGATTCGATCAATCTGTAGTATTTTTCACCCCTGTATCCCCGAATGTTCGCGTCGGCTCGGGGCACCTCAAAGGTGTCTTTCATCCCACCGAGGTACTGCTTTGCCTCCGCTTCGTACAAGCGATAAAACACTGAACGCGCGAAACCCCGGTCGATCGCCGACTTGTTGAAAATGATCGCGTCCTCGATGTTGTATCCTTCAAAAGAGAGAACTGCAACCACGGCATTCTGACCCGTGGGTCTCTCGTCCAAACTGAGTAGAGAAGTGGATTTGGTCTTCACAAGTGGTGGCTGTGGATGGACCAGTAGGTGTTCACGTACGTAAGTACTGAAGGGATAGGTTGGAGTGGGAAAACCCAGAGATTGTTTCGCCATTGCTGACTCGTACGTGTTCCTTGGGGACTGGTTGTGCTCCGGATAAGGAATGATCGAAGCCGCAATCCCCAGAATCGAGGAGGGATACATCTCCAGGTGAGTGTTCTTTTCGGCGAGGTGCGGATAGTCAATAGCGATCAAAGAATTCTCTTCCTCGTTCGCGTCAATCAGCTCGATTACGCCCATCTGGACAAGATCTCTCCAATTGAGCTGTCCACTTTCAATGCGCTTGATCATTTCCGGCGCCAAGAGCGGCCGGTTACTCTCGCAGATAATGAGAGGCCGAAGCACTCTTCCAGAGTTTGTAGAAATGAAAATTCTGTTCACTCCACCACCCTTGATCGCGGGGAAGTAAGCGATTCCGGCATGCGGGTGTATCTGTCCCTCTCGCCGTAGCTTTCTGAATGATCTTGCAAGCTGGTCGCCATCTTTTACGAAACCCACGAACCTACCTTCGACAAACACCCGGCAACCATCGAGCTTGATTTTCTCGTCGGCTTCTTTGAAAGGCTTCACTCCCAAATCATAGAGCTTGGCGACTACTTGGGCTGAAGGGACGCTGACGGAGATCAGGGCAGAAAGAGCCAGATTCTTCACTAGACCACAGTTAGACCCCTCAGGAGTCTCGCTCGGACAGATCCTGCCAAAGTGGGTTGCGTGGAGGTCTCTTGCTTCAAAGTTCGGTTGGCTTCGTGATAAAGGAGATTGAATTCTTCGAAGGTGCGAGAGAGTGGAGAGATAGTTAGTGCGATCCAAAAGCTGGGTGACACCTACTTTTCCCCGTCCCCAGTTTCCTGTCGCGATCGCGTTGTTCAGCTTGTCCGTGATAATTCCGGGGCGAATAGCCGCACCTACTACGTTCAAACCGCGCCTCTGTCCCGTACGCTCTAATTGATATTTCATGTCTCGAGCCAAGTTCCTGAAGGCTGTCCGGAAAAGATCAGCAATCATCTGGCCTGCAAATTTGATAACCTTGTTGCCATAGTGGTCTTTGTCGTCAGGGTCAATGAGACCGATGCGAAGCTCGGCTAGCTTACACACCGCCTCTCCGAGAAAGATGGCCTTGTCATATCTGTCGTCCCTGGTTTTGCCAAGGTGAGGCAGCAGTCACCAGTCGAGTACCGACTCGGCACGTCTCAGCCTAAACTCGTCTAGCATTCCATGAGCCACGCGGTTCCCGATGTACATCAGAGCGTCCTTGGGGGTCTTAGCTTCGGCAGCTTTCTCGAACGAGACCTCCAGACGATCCTGGATCTCGGGTTTCAACGAAATTGCGTCTGCAATTTCCTTGTCCGTTTCGAGACCCAAAGCCCTCATGACTATGATAAGCGGCAGATCCACCGGCGAGCTCGGGAGCTTCACACTAATGGACTCATCTTGTTTGAGAGTGAGTTCCAGCTTGGCTCGGTAACCGACAATCGAAGAGTACACCTTGGCTTTGTAGTTGGTAACTCCTCCAACTTTGTCGACATCCACAAGAATCTTGTTCGGGGAAAGATCTTCCAGACCAACAATGACTCGCTCGGATCCATTGATGATGAAGTACCCTCCGGGATCTTTTGGGTCCTCTCCTACTTCGACGAGTTGCTGAGGATTATAGGTAGCCAACATACATCGGTCCGACTTGACCATGACCGGGAGATCGCCGATGTGCTGCTCCTGCGACTCCCTGACGATGCCATCTTCCTCCACAGTCATGTCGATAAAGATGGGAGACGCGTAGGAGAGATTGCGCAATCTCGCCTC
>JASHXQ010000203.1 GCA_030043455.1 Nitrososphaerales archaeon
CCGAAGAACTGGAGAATCCCCTTAGGGGATCTTCTTCTTCTCTCCATGATTCTCTTTCGGTGGCGATGGATCCTGTAGACGGCTCTTCCAATATTATTACGAACAATCCTCTGGGAAGCATATTCGGGATGTGGCGAGGGGAGCTTCCCAAAAAGGGGCGGGATCTTGTTGGGGCAGCTTTTGTGACCTATGGCCCCACGCTCACGTTCACGTACTCCTCCTCCGGTAAGGTTGATCAATACGTAGAGATCCGGGAAGGGAAAGACGCAGGAAGATTTGCCCTGGTTTATCGAAACCTGAAACTGCCTTCCAAGCCGGAAGTGTACGGAATCGGAGGTACAAGGGCCGAATGGATTCCCCCGGTGGAGAGGTTCGTCAGGCGGATCGAAGCAAGAGGGATGCGGCTTCGCTATGGCGGCACTTTTATCGGGGATTACAATCAAATTCTGCAACGCGGCGGGATTTTCTCTTATCCAGCACACAGAGGTAAGCCGCAGGGTAAACTCCGCATTTGCTATGAGACTGCTCCGATGAGCTTCATCACCGAACTCGCTGGGGGTAGCTCCAGTGATGGCAGGATGTCCATTTTGGATATCATGCCCTCAAGCCTCACCCAGACCTCACCCTTCTATGTGGGGAATTCCGAGCTAGTGAAAGAGCTAGAAGCAGAGATTGCAGCGGGCTAGAAGCTTCCCAAGCTCTTTTTTGGGCAACGAAACTTAGTCTGCTCGAAAAATTTGTCGAGAGCAGACACGCACATTCAGTTGCAGGGTATTCCCTTCCCTTACGGAGTCAGGGAACTCGGCGCCGCGGTAGAAGTCGTGAAGTTGGAGGGTGCAAAGGACACCGAAGTTCAGTCCTGGATCGAGAAAAATCTCTTTCAAAATGCAGAAGAGAAGTGGGGCATCCTGGCAAGAGCAAAGTCGAAAGAGGAGACGCAATGCCTGGCTCTCGGTTTCAGGAGGGCCACCCGGAGCAGGCTCAGACTGCATTCCGGCAGGTTGGAGAAGACGGAGGAAGAAGTCACGGAACCCGAAGTGGGGGAGTTTCACCTTAAACCGAAAGAAGCAGTGCTCGAGCTCTATTCCCTTTCAGCAAAGCAGCGGAGTACGCTTTTCACTTCTCTGGAGGAAGAGTTCGGGAAGGAGGGACTTCAGGAGCTGAGTCTATCTAAGGATGCGATGAAGAGCTTGATGGCCGAGGCGATCGAGGTATCTTCTGTTTCGTTGTCGGGCCTCGGAAACCCGTTTTTCAGTGACGCGACCTTTACGGGTACGGACCCCTCTAATTCGAAGACCTACAGAGAACTTCAGCCCTCCGGAGAAATTCGATCCTTTCGCGGAAAATTCCAGAGAAGGAGCGACGAGGCCAGTTCCACTCCTCTAATCCTCACCATCTCTTCCAAGTGCAAGCTCCGCTTTTTCGGGGGCCAGTCCGCGGTGTTGCAAAGTGACATTGAAGAATTTGTAGAGAAGATTGCCAACCTCGCTGAAGCGAGGGACAATGAAAGGGCCGCCGAGAGTAAAATTCCTGCCTCAGTGTAGCTGTTTGGACACGTATACGCCGTCGTCGTGATAGCCGCGATTGCGGTAATACTCTCTCGTTCCCACAGCCGCGATTACGACGATCTTTGATCGAGAAAATTCTTGGGAAATCAACTCCGCTTCTTGCAGCAACCTTGTTCCGATTCCCCGATGCTGGGATTGACGAAGCTCGACGGTGTTCTTTCCCAGGGGAACCACTGGACCGTACACGTGGATCTCTCGTACGAGGGAGACTCGCTGATCACGCAGCTCTGGACGGAACTCTTTCCCTGACGGAATCCGGAGGCGCAAGAACCCATGCAAGACATCCCCAGTTTCGCAAGACAGGAAGACTTCTTTGCCTCCCGATGCATTGTAGTCAATCCGCTTCAGCTGAAGTGTCCGGTTTTCGAGGGAGGGGCGGTGGCCGACCTCGCGGCAACGGATGCAATGACAGACCAAGTTTCGTCGTTGCATTTCTTCCAGGATGAGCTGCCGCAAGTTTCCGGCCTTTTCGCCCTCCGCAATTTCCTCCTTCGGAATCTCCCTCTGGATGCGCATGATCCGTACCCAGGGGGGAACCTTGGACTTGAAGGCGCAGAGCAGATCTTTCAGCTGGTCCAAATTGTAAGGACGATACTTTCCCATTTTATACTGTTGAAAAAGAGCGGTGCCTTCCACCACCAATGTAGGATAGATTTTGAGCATGTCCGGCCGGTACCGTTCGTCATCGAAGAGGGTCAGAAGGTCCTCGAGATCTCTCTCTGGACTCGAAAGTGGCAATCCGGGCATCATGTGCGCGACGACTTTTAGGGCAGCATCCTTCGATACCTGAAAGGAATCAATCGTATCCGCAACGGTGTGCCCGCGATTAGTGTGTTTCAAAACTTCGTCTTGAAGTGACTGCACCCCGATTTCCACCCGGGTCGCACCGTACGAGAGCAGAAGATCCACATGCTCTCCATGACACCAATCGGGCTTTGTCTCTATCGTCAGACCCACACATCGGCGCTCCGCCAATTCATTCAGCTTGATCGCCTCTGCCAGCGTTGGGGAATCCACTCCATTTAGGGCATCATAGCACCCTTTGACGAATCTTTCTTGGTATTCGAGAGGCATCGCGAGAATCGTACCTCCGAGAAGGATCAACTCTGCTTTGCTGGTATCATGGCCGTTCTCCGAAAGAAAGTCAAGAGTGTCTCGCACCTGCTTTATGGGATCGAAATTGCGAGCAATTCCGTAAGCCGCGGCGGGGGAGTTTTTGGTATAACTTTGAGGCGTACCGAAACGCACGCCTCCCGGACAAAAAGTGCAGGTTCCATGGGGGCAATCAAACGGCTCAGTAATGGCTGTAATTACCGCTATTCCCGAGACAGTCCGGATAGCCTTTCGCCGCAGATAAGGCTCCAGTTGGATTCGCTTTTCCGGACTCAGATACCGAAGTACATCTGAATTCTTGGGAACGGCATCGAGGGAAAACTCCACGCACACCTGCCGCTTGAGCCGTAAAAGATCGGCTTCCTCTACTTCATCCAGTTTGTCAACGAGCAAAGCCAGTTTACGCACCGCTAGCTCCCGGCGGTGATCTATTTCACTGACTTCTTCCAAGACAGAATTAGTGTACTTCCCCCTGCAAGAAATATCAACCTTCTACCCGCAATAGATATCTGGGAATGAAGTTCCCGCAATTCTCCTCCAAATATTGGAAAGCTTTCTTCGCCCTGATCATCGCAGCGATAGTGCTTGTTTCGCTCGAGGTCTGGACAATCTCGGCGCCCCGGATCCTCACCCCTCAGCCGGAAGCGAGCTTGAATAGTTCGCTGTTTCAATACGCTGAAACCAAAAATGTCCTTAACTTTACCGATGGAGAAGGCGAATATTCATTCCTCTTCGGTCTCGACTATAACTCGACGGTCGCTCCCGGGGAGCCCTCCATAGTACTCGTCTATATTTCGATGCTAAACGAACAGAGGAGCAGTGGATTCTTGAAAGGAACCACGCTTTCCATAATCAGCGCGAAAGTCCTGATCGATGGTTTTGAGGATTCGGGAGTAACGTCCAGAGTATCTTCCAACGGTGCGGTCCTAACAGATCGACTTTCAGACGTGGATATCAACGACTCGAGTGGAACGCACGTTCTCACCGCCCGGCTCATCGTCTCCACGGTGGACGTAAACTACATAGGATATTCCAATGGAAGCGAAGAACCCATTAGCCTGAACGGCACAATCACTATAGAGTAACCCAAGAAAATTGAGCCGATTTTTGTAACGATGATGGAACCAGAGCTGAAAATTCGAAACTCTGCGAGCGTCCCTCCAGAGCAGTGCGTGTTCTGTAAGATTGTGGCAAGAAGGCTACCAGCGGCTTTGGTGTACGAGGACGCGGACTACATCGCGTTCATGGACCGCTCCCCTTTCAACGAAGGGCACACGCTGGTCTGTCCCAAGAAGCACGGCGAGACAGTCTGGGATATGTCGGAGCCGGAGATCGGCGGGTTGTTTGCCCTAGCAGCAAAACTTTCCAAGGGGGTGATAAGGGCTACCATGGCCGACGGTTTCCGCTTCGTCCAGAACAACGGGGAAGCTGCAAATCAAGCGGTGGCCCATGTCCACGTTCACATCATTCCGGTAAAGCTTTCTGAAAAGGGACAGTGGATGGATCGGAAGCCTGCGACTCCGGAACAGCTCCAAGAGACGGCCGCTCAGATTAGAAAAGCTCTGGGGATCTGAAAGGCCTATCCCACTAGGCCGCCGTTCGCCGTGATGACGGCGCCGTTGATCAGGCTGGCTTCGTCGCTGGCAAGAAAGGCGATTATTCTTGCGATCTCCTCGGGCGTCCCGAATCTGCCCTGAGGAAGCATGACGTTCTTTACAAACTCGAGAGTACCAGAATCCTGAAACCTGAGCAGGAGGGGAGTGTCGATCGGGCCCGGAGCCACGCAGTTTATGCGGAGGCCGGTCTTGGCCCAATTCTTGGACATGGCCTTGGTTAGGGCAATAATCGCTCCCTTAGACGCAGCGTAGGTGTCCACTCCCGGAATCGGCTGCAGTCCCAGATCCGAACTCAGATTGATCACAGCGCCCTGATTCGGCGATTTCAGAAGAAGGGGGATGCCGTACTTGCACACAAGAAAAGTAGATTTCACATTGGTTTCCATCACCCGGTCATAATCTTCCACTGATACATCGAGAACGCTACCTTTCATCTCGATCCCTGCCGAGTTGACGATCACATTCAGCTCGGGATACCGATTCCCCACCTCTTGGAAAAGTGACTCGACTTCCAGAGGAACTTTCAGATCTCGTCTTACGCTGGACGAGATCCGGGCCTCAGGAAGCTTTGATTCGCTGAACGTCTTGTCGACTCCTACCACAATGGCCCCCAGTTGCTGGAACAAAACCGAAGTCGCAAGCCCGATTCCCGAAGCGGCTCCCGTTACCACCGCCACCTTTCCC
>JASHXQ010000204.1 GCA_030043455.1 Nitrososphaerales archaeon
CTCTAGCAGCGGAATGCGAAATTGTCAGGCGGTTTGGACAGCCACGGTTCTGGAGTAGACTCCGACCAGCTGTCGCTTTGCTGCAGAGATCGCTTGCGCCATGCTGACCTTCTCCTTCGGCGTGAGATCAAATTTGCGGACGATCTCATTGGTTATCGATTCTTCGACAGCGGGCGAGCTGTCTCCAAGAGTTTCGCGGATTACGCTCGCAAGGAGCTCGGGATTATCGATAACCTCGCCTCTCGAATAGTTGTGAAGGATGGACATTTTCCAGAATATGGATTGCTTTACGTGAGATCCGAATGGTTCTAGTCCTTTCTCGATGCACTGGAGCAGGTCGTATTCTTCCATATCCCTTCACCTATATCCGATGTCTGAAAATAGGGAATCCCTTGGAAGAAAGGGCTTTTTTCCATTCTACAGAAGATAATGGTCCACTTTTGACGGTTTACTAAACCTTAGAAAAAGGCCCAATTTCATCGTTCAAGAGATTGAATGCGAGGAAACAACTGGGTAGAGCCTTCCTCTCCAGCGCTTTACATCGACATTCAAGCCGAAACAGTTGCTCAGATTTCTGCTGGTAATCACTTTCTGTATGGCTCCCTGCTCCATTACCTTCCCTTTCTTGAGAAGGAGCGCCTTAGTAAAACATCCAGGGATCTCGTCAATCCGGTGCGTGATGTAGACCATAGCGAGAGCACCCCTGTCTCTGGCGATAGTCTCAATCCCATTCAAAAATGCCTCCCTAGAGCCGAGGTCTAGGGGTGCACAGGGCTCGTCAAAAGTTAGCAGCAGAGGATCAGTCATCAGCGAGCGGGCGATCAATACTTTCTGTCTCTCGCCTTGAGAGAGCTCGCTCAATTTCCGATCTTCAAACCTCAAGCAACCCAGCTCTCGCAGGATCTTCCTTGCATTGTTGACCTCTCGCAGAGGAGGGACCTCCCACAATCTGGTTGCTCCGTAGCCTCCGCTGACGACAATATCAAGGACGTTGTCGTCAGAAACAAGCAGATTGTCCAGGTAGGAGCTCACAAAACCGGATTTTTTTCTGATTTCCGGGAGGCTTACCTGTCCAAATGCTCCACCCATCACCTTCACCTGACCCCGGGTGGGTCTCAGATAGCCGTTAATGATCTTCAAGAGAGTAGTTTTGCCGGAACCATTAGGGCCGACGATAGCCCATTTCTCTCCCAAACCTATCTTGAGATTAACATCCGAAAGGATTCTGTTTTTTTCAATAATCGTACTGACATGGGAGAACTCTACTACCCCATCCTGACTCAAATGTAGCTAACTCTGAGCCATTGCAAGCCTCGAGCGGAAAAAAGAGTATGCCTACACCAAAGATTTTCTGGGGAAGTCGACAGGAACAAAGTACCTGAGCCTGAAGATTTTTTACCGGCCAGCCCCAAGCCACCGCCCTAAAAATTATTCAAAACGGTTGATCGATCTGGGTAGACCCAACTTTCTAGACAAAATTGGAAAAAACGCAAGATACTTAAGTAAGTGTCTCGATCAGCATTTTTGCAATACCCTTTGCCAGCTAAGAAAACAAAGAAGAAGAAGTAACAACGACAAGAAGCTTAGCTTCGCTCAACTAACTCACCTGTCTTATTTTTTCAATAACAGGTGAGCTAGTTGAATTGTTTTTCATTTTTTTGAGCTTTGAATTAACAGAGTTTGCCACTGGTCTATTTTCCGCGATGTTTTTGGTTTTCGGACTACGCTCAAAATATAGGATTTGAAAAATTCACAAAAACCCGAAAACCTTCTAGCCCTTCAAAAAACGAAACGACCTTCTGGGCAAGAGGTATGAAGATAATCCGGCTCGAATGCTCGTTTATTACTATGGTAATAGTACAAATTCCCCTCATCTTTCTTAGGGTAGACGGTTTTCCTTCTTGAATAAAGCATAATTACTACTATCGAAATAGTAGCGCCACAATGTCCTTCGTTAATCGTAATCGACTAGGAAAAGAAACTACGAGAAAGAGGAGTCTTCAAACAGCTATCGGGAAGCCTCTTGCTACGGCAACCTTGATCGCTTTTGGATCTCTTCTCGTCTTGTCTGCCTTCTTTGCACTCTCAGTGACAGTCAGTACCGCGGCCACGAGCATGCCATCTGCGGGCTTCAATCATCCTGGAAATGTCCTCATCACGGACCAGTTCAACAATAGGGTGATCGAGGTAAATCCTCTCACAAAACAGATCGTGTGGAGTTTTGGATCCGGAAATCCTAATCTCTGCAATCCCGGTCCGGGAGCCATTATAGGGGCAAACGATGCTGAAAGAGTTGGAAATGGCATAACCCTCATGTCGGGTACGGGCATTCCTGCGGGAGTTGCAGGCACCACGGCATGCGTGGACAACAGGGTTATCGCGGTAAATCAGGCGGGCCAAATCGTCTGGCAGTACGGCCAGGCAGGGAAAACCGGAACTGGATACGATCTGCTCAACGTCCCGGTCTTTGCTATCCAGCTGCCCAACCACGACATTCTGATCACGGATCAGGGCAACAACAGGATCATAGAAGTCAACCTGCAGAAACAGATTGTCTGGTCCTACGGCCCGAAGTCAGGTCCGGGTGCTCTAAACTCGCCCAATAGTGCGGAGTTGCTCGCGAACGGCCACATCTTGATCGCTGACGAAAACAATAACCGGGTCATCGAGATCACCCGATCCGGGAAGATCGTCTGGGAATACAGCCAGGGCCTCTTGACGGCAGCTTTCGCAAGCCGACTACCCAACGGCGACACCTTGATCACAGACTCTGGGCATAACAGGATCATCCAGGTCACTCCCTCAAAGCAAATCGTCTTCCAGTATTTCACCAACATGTCTGCCAATAGCAACGCCAGTCCCTCACCGACCAATGCAGTAAGGCTCTCTAACGGTAACACTATGATCGCGGACCAGTTCAACAGCCGGGTGATCGAAATCAACCCACAGAAACACATCGTCTTCCAGTACGGCATGACCAACGTCACCGGCGAGGGTTTCAACCAGCTGTTCGATCCCTATACCGGTTTCGTGATCGGTGACTATACCGGACAGACCGTGCCGCCCACCAATTTCTTTCCTTAGACTGTGATCGGGGGAGCTGTCCTGTAGTTTCTTCAGCTCCCCTTTCCTTTTTTCTTCAACAGACGGGAATTCATTTCATTTGTGATGCGAGGAATGCTGAAAGGATCGATCTATTGCGCACACGCATGGATTCATCCTGAGGGGGCCTCCCCCTTCAGTACAATCCCCGGCATATCTATGAGGCTGATAATCATTCTTTGGGATATATCTCGAGCGTAGAGCTAAAATTCCCCCTGTGGCCGCCCATGAGTCATGTTCGTCGAAGATATCACGTCTGACAGAGCCTCGAAATTAATTGGAACCATAGACACCCTCGTCCTTCCGGTCGGTACTCTTGAAGCGCACGGCCCGCACAACAGCGTGGCTGCTGACATTATCGTGCCGGTGAGGATGGCGCAGGAAGTCAATAAGCTAGCCAGTGATCGTGTCTGGGTGGCACCCATAATCCCCTATGGCCACACCTGGCACCTCAAAGATTATCCCGGCTCCCATGACATTCCCGGGGAAGTGCTCTCCGAATATGTGTTCCAGGTTTTGAAGGGCTTTTACGAGTCCTGGAAGGTGAAGTATGCGGTCATACTAAACGGTCACGGAGGGAACGATGAAGCCCTGACTCTCGCCGCGGAAAAAGCCGCCTCGATGGGTTTGAAGACTGTGGTGCTCGACTGGTGGTCCGGGCCGTTTCTTGCTGCGCTGGAAAAAATCATTCCCGACATTGACGGCCACGGAGGCGAGGGCGAGACTTCGCTT
>JASHXQ010000205.1 GCA_030043455.1 Nitrososphaerales archaeon
AAAGATCAGCGTTCCTTCTTTCAGAAACCTGATTGCCCTAAAGCGTTTACTGATTGGATCGCACGTCGCGGACATGCCCACGATCTACTGGAGTCTCGACTACTGGCCAGTCGAGGCGGACAAGTAAAAGGGAGATACAATGGCAGCCATTTCAAATTTTGAGGATTTTGTAAAGAGAGTACTTGTCATCGTATTCTGGGTGCTCATCGCCCTCCCTATGATCGTGCTCCCCATTTTCTACATCTTCTACGTGCTGCCTCCCGAAGTGGCTTGCAACTTTAACATGCTTACTTGCTCTCAACGCATCAACTGGTCGCTAGCGATCAACATGTTCAATCCGGAACAGATGAACCCGTTTGATCCGACGTCCTACATTAGCCAGCTTGGACTGGGCGCGACTTCCACTTTGTTCAGAGTGAGCACTTTTCCGGGGCTAACTTTTGCGGCGCTGCTCTCCTCGATGGTCATCTGGTACGAGCGGAAACTGCTCGCCAAGATGCAGTACAGAGTGGGACCGCTGTATGCAGGCAGGATTGAAGGAGTTCTGCAGTCATTTGCTGACCTCTTCAAACTCCTCTTCAAGGAAATCGTAATCCCCGCCAAAGCTGACGCCCTCTTCTTCATGGCTGTGCCCTTTGCGATGCTGGCGGCTGCAGGGGCTCTGCTCTCGGTCATTCCCCTTTCGCCAACGAACTATATCGCTTCCTCACCATACTCTCTTTTGATTGCGATCGCTGTCCTGGGATTTTTCCCGGTCATCACGGTTCTGGCGGGTTGGGCTAGTTCAAATAAATTCTCGTTTATCGGCGGAATCCGGGCACTGTACCAGATGATTTCTTACGAAATCCCTCTGATCATCGCCGTACTGGGAGTGGTGATTCTATCAGGAGGATCGCTGGACCTATTCGGAATCGTGGCCGCGCAAAACAAGATCTGGTTTATCGTCCCCATGATCATAGGGGCTGTCGTGTTTTACATCACGGCTATGGCCGAGGTCGAGAGAATTCCCTTCGATCTTCCCGAAGCGGACAGCGAGATCGTTGCTGGCTGGCTCACGGAATACACTAGCATGTCCTTCGGTGTGATCAATCTCGCGATTTACGTGAAGTTGTACGCCCTATCTGCTCTATTCACAATTCTCTTTCTCGGAGGCTGGGCGGGCCCGGCGCCGGTACCGGGTGTCGTGTGGTTCGTTATCAAAACGCTCATCATGCTTACGATATTCATCATTCCGCGCGGATTCAGCCCTAGAGTTAGAATCGATCAGTTGATTGGCCTCGGCTGGTTGTGGCTCCTCGGCCTAGCCTTCGCCAACGTATTTATCGCCGTGGTCTTAAGAGCGAGCGGAGTACTGTAACGGGAGGCATTTGATTCTCGATGACCAATATTATTTCCGGCTCTTTCAAGGCGTTCATAGCCGGTGTCAAACAGCTTCCTAAGCGCCGCATGACGATGCGCTATCCAGATGTCCAGATCGATCTTCGAGGCTACTATACTTACGACCCGAAGTTGGGCGTGGCAAAGGCCGGGTACAAGGGACGGCACATCCTTTGGTTAGACAAGTGTACGGGGTGTCAGCTATGTTCCATAGCTTGTGAGAACATTTCGCAGGCGATCGAAATGGTCAAGGTGGGTCGGGCTCAACCCAACAACAAAAAGTCGATTTTTCCTCAGGTCGACTACGCCAAGTGCGTCTTCTGTGGGCTTTGCGTCGATGCCTGCCCCTTCTATGCTCTTGGTATGACTCAGGATTTTAACCTGGTATCCACGTCAAAGAAAGCCCTGGTTTACTCACCCGAAAAACTCGCAGTTCCGCCTACCATTACCAGGAAGAAGGTGGAGTTCAAAATCGAAGAGGAGAGCGCCTTCCATGATTGAGGAAGACATTGCATTCACAGTAATTTCTGCGCTGACGATCGGAGCAGCCATTGTAGCGATCGAGGCGCGTCGAGTTGTCTACGGAGCAATAGCCCTTGCCTTCTCCTTTCTGGGAGTCGCCGGATTATTCATTGTCCTCAACGCGACCTTTGTGGCGTTATTCCAAGTAATTGTTTACATCGGGGCGATTGCCGTGCTGATTCTTTTCACCGTCATGTTAGTTACTAGAGGTGTGGAAGAGGAAACGGATCGTGAACCGGTAAAGCCGATGGGAGTTATCATCGCTGTGGTGATCATAGTGCTGGTCGGCGTTGTCGCCGCCGTTTCCAATCTTTCTAGTTGGTATCCCACGGGCTCATTCGCGGAGCCATACTTGGTTGCGGGGATTGGCAGCTTGATGACCAATCAGTATGCATTCCCTCTCGAAATTCTCGCCCTAATTTTGGGAGCATCTGTGGTAGGGGCGTTGACCCTGGCCAAGGTGGACAAGGAGGAGCCGACCAAAATTTGATTCCACTCTTAGATTACGTGCTCGTTTCAATCATTCTCTTCGGGATCGGCATCTATGGCTTGATTTCGAAGGGGAACGCGTTGCGTCTCTTGTTCGCTGTAGAGATCGTAATCAATTCGGCGAATTTGAATCTCGTAGCTTTCTCCGAATATTTGAAACAGGGGCCCAATTTGGAAGGGCAGACCTTCGCTCTTTTTTCGATCGCCGTGGCGGCAGCAGAAGCTGCTGTCGGATTGGGCATCATAATGGTAACTTTCCGCTTGAATAAAAATGTGGACGTATTCAAGCTGCGAAAGCTGAAGCACTAGAATTTCAAGAAACAAAAAATCCGGAGAGGCAACTGAAACAGCTTTGGCTTATGGGCTACTATTACAAGCGGTCTTAATTCCCATCATCGCGTCACCTTTCGCATACTTCCTTGGAAAGAGGGTTGGTAGCAAGGCAGCCTGGTTTGTTTTCGCGGTTCTCCTGTATTCCACGATCGCTCTAATTCTTGCCGCTCAGACAAACCCAACAGACGAGACTTACATTTTCTTCCCGGCGAACCTCAATGGCTCTTCGGTCCTCTCAAGCGTGGGACATTTTGGGTTGTATCTCGACGGCGTGAGTGTGCCGTTTGCGATTACGATTTACATCATTTCAACTGCCGTCGCACTCTACTCTGTTCCGTACATGAAACACCGGATCTTTGAACAAGAAGGTGTCGAGAATCACGACGGAGGTCAAATCACGGAGCTCGCGGAGGGGCAAAAACAAGAGGGTCCAAAGGAGAACGAAAGAACGAACCAAAGATTCGGTCTGTATTTCGGTCTCTATTCCCTGTACGCTGCCGGCATGGTCGGTACTGTGCTCTCGACCAACCTACTGGAGCTATACTTCTTTTTCGAGTTCATGCTTGTACCGTCCTATTTTCTGATTGCAGAATTTGGCTACGGCGCTAGGGGTCGAATTTCCCTGATGTATCTCTTGTGGACGCACATTGGGGCCCTGCTCATGCTCCTTTCATTCTTGGCTATCGCGGGACAGACCCAGAACTTTGTCTTTTTGGGAACGGATGCGATGACTGTGGCTAACATTGCTGCGGGTTTGCTTCCCTGGATACTTTTCGCTCTGGTTGTAGGACTTTTTGTAAAACTGGCGGCGTTCGGGTTGCACGTTTGGTTACCTTATGCCCACGCGGAGGCTCCCACTCCGATCAGCGCACTTTTGTCCCCGGCGATGATCGGCATTGGCGCTTACATTCTCATCCGTATGTTTACTCTCTTGCTGCCGAGCGCTTACGTGGAGATTGGGCTCGGTCTCGCAGTCTGGGGAGTGGTCACGATGTTTTATGGGGGAATTATGGCGCTGGCTCAGGACGATATCAAGAGGCTCTTTGCCTACTCGAGCATCAGTCAGATGGGATACATCATTTTTGGGTTAGCCACGGCTACACAATTAGGCGTTGCCGGTTCCATCTTCCAATTCGTAAGCCACGGGACCGCCAAGTCGGTCCTTTTCATGGTAGCCGGGTTGATTATTGTTCAAGCCGGGGGGTTGCGGAGCATCAAAAACATGGGAGGGCTCGCGGCCAAGCTTCCTATCACTGCTGTTTGTGCTACAATCGGGTTTCTCGGTTTGCTGGGTTTTCCAGAGACAAATGGCTTCCAAAGTGAGTGGTTAATCTTCGGTGGCGGTTTGCAATTAGGGAGCCAGGGAGGATCTTTAGCTAACTGGTGGCTGCTTCTTTCGATTTTGGCGGTAATCTCTACGGTGATAACCGCGAGTTACGCGCTTTGGACTATGAAGCGGGTCTTTTTTGGCCAGCTCCCGGAAAAACTTGCAACCGTGACCGAAGGTTCTGGT
>JASHXQ010000206.1 GCA_030043455.1 Nitrososphaerales archaeon
AATGTACCCGGTGTATAGACTGATGAAGAGCAACCCAAGTCCCAGAGAGAAGGCTAGCACGATACCGATCGCGGTGTCACGGGAAGAAGCTCGGCGGCCCAGCGCGGCTATGCCCAGCCCCCCCAAAATGGAACCCACCAGAAGACCCACAATAGGTTGAACATTCAGGAGAATGGATGCTGCGGCACCAGCGAAGCCTATTTCGGAGAACGCGTGTGCAGTGAAAGCTGAACGGCGGAGCACGACGAAATATCCCACGACCCCAGCTATGAATGCGATTAACGTGCCAGCCTCAAAGGCATGCTGCATAAATGCATACTTCCACATCAGTTCAAAATCAGCGATGAGATTGAAGGAGGGCGTGAAAGTTACCATGTTAGGTCATGCACCGCCTAAATCTCCGTGGTGCTCCTCGATCCCTATTATGGCGACGTTTCCATGCGGATCGCGAAGAACCTCGACTTGGATACCATACAGATCCGAGAGACTTTCCGAGGTCAGAATTTGAAGAGGCGTCCCCGTGGCCACTTTCCCATTGGCGATGTAAATCACCTTGTCGAGATGTGGTAGCAGAGGATTGATGTTGTGCGCAATCAAGAGGGCGGTCACCCCCTGTGTGCGGACAACGTTATTGACAAGGTGCAACAGCTCGGTCTCCCGTCTGATGTCAAGATTAGACAGCGGCTCGTCAAGCAAGAGAAGGTCTGGTTTTCCCACCAACGCCTCTGCCAAGAATATTCTCTGGAGTTCCCCTCCAGAGAGTACGCCGAGCGGCCGTTGAGCAATGTCCTCTGCTCCGACCTCCTCCAGCGCCTTTTTGGCGGCCTCCGTGTCCTGATGTGAAAAGGGGTTCAGTCCCCAGTGTCCTCCCGAGAGCCCGAGACGAACCAGTTCTTGCGATTCGATGTTGGTGTCTGAATCAATTGTATGACGCTGGGGGACATAGCCAATCCGGGTGTTCCCCCTTTTCGGGGGCGAGCCAAGAATCTTGATCGAGCCAGCGAGAGCCGGCTGCAGCCCGAGGAGCATCCGGAACAGAGTTGTCTTGCCAGCTCCGTTCGGTCCGATGACAGCGACAAACTCACCCCGGCCAATGGTGAAGCTGGCGCCTCTCCACACCACTTTTTCTCGGTATCCTGCAGTGACATTTTCCGCGACAATGAGGTCGGAGCCTTGAACGACCCCAGCCGTTCGTTCCTCTGCCAAAGTCATTGGGTTAGTTGCCTAGGGCAACGGAGTTCAAACAGTTTTGCAAGCCGGCTACCTGCCCCTCTTGCCAAGCTTGGAATGAAAGTGTAGGCGGTTGTATGGTCTCGGAGACGAACGTGATCGGAATTTCGTACTGGGTGGCGGTTATTTTGATCTGCTGTGTGACAGGCATGACCGTTTGAATGTTGTAGACGAGACAGCGCACCGATGCGTTCCCTAGTGACAGCTGCTGCTGGAATGTAGCGATGTCTGCCGGTGAGGGATCGTTTCCTTCGGCGACGGCGAACATGAAGGGCACGGGAGTGATGATGTTTAGACCGGTTGCGTTGGCCAAGAACTGGACAATGCTCTCAGTCGCAGTTATATTAATCCCGCCTGAATAAGACCTCAATACTCCGCCTACTACAGTTGAGGAGTTTCCACCATACTCTAATCTCATTTGCTGTTCGGCCTGCATGTAAGACTGGTATAGCGATGCGTTCAAGGTTGCATAGTTCGAAGTGAAGTAAGCCGCATCTGCCGGGTCTATGCTCACGAGGGCATTGTATATCGCGTGTACGGTGTCGTTCACGTACCAGGGGCTATACCAGAGGTGAGGGTTCACTGTGGCAACTTGGGCACTCGTCAGTCCAACTATCTGCTGTGCGTCGAGGACGATTTGGCCCGGAGTGTTGCTCGCGTTAATCAGTAGCGAGGCCCACGTGTCGTAATCCATCCCGTTGATTATAACCAACTTTGCGTTCGCGATTGCGATAGCGTCCGCGGGGTTGGATTGATACTCGTGAGGGTCGGTGTTCGGATCGGTAACGATGCTGGTTACGTTTCCGTGAACACCAGCGAGCTGCGCTACCAAGCTACCCCAGAAATTTTCTGCTGCCACAATTTGGATCGGAGGGGAGTTTGAAGAATTTGTTACGACGGACGATGACGTGAAGGAACTGGTTGAACTAACTGAGCCAGTAGATGTCGACAACGAGGTGCTGGTTGTCGATTTCATATTGATGATGATTCCTGCAGCAACTCCTACAACAAGAATAACCACTACTACTGCAACTACTGTTAGCAACGCGTTTCTTTTCATTTTTATTCCATCCGTCTATTAAGATAGTTTGAGATTTTATTATTATTAAATAAATATTATGGGGTTGCTATTATTAGTCGAATTAATTCGCTCCCGGAGTTATGAACACAAGCAACTCCTGATAATAAAGCACGCTCACCTCTGCTCAGATCAGAATTTCTTACTACGGGTTTCGGACAAATCGCTCTATGCGAGACTTTGAACAAGTAAAGATTAGGGCAATAATTCTCCCAACACTGCCAAGCTTCCGAGGGATGGTTCAAATGACCTTTTGGCGACTGTGGAAATCACCGTAAATAGAATGCACGAAACCTACTTCCGCTGTAGGGCTTCTTAGCGGAGAGCTTATGTCTATTTCATTTCACATTTGTGCTGAAGAGACATGCAACGCTCAAACAAAGTGTACCTGAAACTAGAAATTGAGATCGATTCCGGCGCGACACCGAGCATGGACGAAATCATATCCACTGTTAAGGAGCTGCTAACGGTCGGGGAGGAAGGGATTGGCAGAGAGCCACCTTTTGGGGTTCGCAACATAACCGCTCTCTGATCGTTGTTCGTGCCTACCTCCGGACGATCAAAGATCTCCTCCTCTCTGTCCTCGTTAGAGAGACAAACCATTTCTGAAGAAGGGTGTCAAGAGCAGAGCACCCACGATCATCAGTATCCCTCCAACGAAGAATAACGCGTGGGCAGGAATTTGAGTGAAAAAGAGCGCGAGACCCACCGCAAACATCGCAGTTCCCAAGAGCAATTCCGCCTGCCCGTATTCGCTTGGCAAGATTACACAAACCTCCCTAACATTGCGCTTCCGAGGTTCAGTTTCATTGAGGTGAATTCCAAAATTAGTACGAGAGCTCGTCGAATCACGAAGTTATTTATCCAATGACGCTAATTCACCCCATTTCGTTGCAAAATCGATCCTTAATTTCTTCCAAAACGAATTACGGGGATGATATTCTTGTAGATCGGTTTGCCCTAAAGCCTCACTGAGGATCAAAGATCGAACTGGCTTTACCTGTGTAGCGCTCGTAATCCTTACTTGTAAAGAGTACAAATCGAATTTCTTCGAAGGGACTTCCGCAGAGAGCCGATCCTTGCCTCTCTCATTTGCTTATGTCACGCGGGGCGGTAGGAGGTTCATCGAAATGTCGAATGAGTATAGACGGAGCACTTATGAGACTCCGGTATGCCGCATACGGAATACAGTATGCTTAATAGTGCGTTGCGCTGAAGATTTGGAACTGGAGCCCATGGCTCGAAGCAAGCTGACAGAAAAGTATCAAGTTACAATTCCAAAAGAAATCCGAGAAAAGGTTCACGTTTCACCGGGAGAAGTAATAGTCGTGGAAGCCATTTCGCAAGATGAGATACGATTGAAACGCTACCCGAGTGTCTCGGATCCTCTGGATGTGCTTATTGGCAAAAAGCAAAGCAGACGAAGTATACCGATAGAGGAACTCGAAGAGAAAATCGAATCAAGGTAGCGTAATTAACTCGCCAAGCTATTACGTTGACAGCAACGTTTTCTTCTACGCAAAAATAATGGATAGACGATATGGGCGATCCTGCTCGACATTGGTACGAGCTATTGCGGGGCGCCGACTGGATTTCGCTATTTCGAGCCTTATTCTTCTTGAGATTTCCAATGCACTTAGAAAGTATGGATGGACTCGGGAAGTAACCCCCGAAGTTCGTGCGATTTCGTCATTGGGAATAGACGTGTATCCGGTCGATGCCTCCGATGTCCGAGAGGCGGCAGAAATTTTTGACGAGGCAAGAATGAATCCATATGATTGTTTGCACGCAGCAATCATGAAAAGATACCATTTGACTCAAATCATCTCGGCGGACAAGGAGTTTGAAAAATTGAGCTGGCTCAATCGGATCGATCCGGGCAGTCCTATCGCTTTTCCAAAATAGTCGAAAGCATTCCGTAGTAGTACACATGACGAAAAAGCTGACCGAGAAAACTGAAAGTTAGATACTGGAACTTTCGCTCACAGATTTGGATCCAATGCATTTGCCCGGGTACAGCTTTTTGCCGGTGCTCATGTCTCGGGTGCAAAAAAGGCGTGCCTTTGCGGCAGTGCAACGAGTGGATCTCCAAAAACAGATCGCGG
>JASHXQ010000207.1 GCA_030043455.1 Nitrososphaerales archaeon
TGCTCCCCGAAGATCTGCACGAAAACGCTCGACGCGATCAATATTCTCACTTTCACTCTCTTGCCCGCAAAAGGGAAGATTGTAAGAAGTTAGATCCAGAAACTTCACTTTAGCTCTGACTTCCTCCGCACCTCTTAGGGCATATCGGACTGCCATTCTGGTGACGCTTTGTGGCCGGAGGCTGCCAGCCAATCCGATAATTCGAACCTCGGGTGATTCAGTAGACTGCATCAATCCTGCTCTGTGTGATTTAAGCGAATAAATAATTCTCCAAATGTCAACACTTCAAGTGCTGCGCATTTTCAGACGCGAGAAGAAACACAAGCCCAATATGCTGTTTGCAATCGGAAACTTGTTCTAAATTCTGAAGTCAATGTCTCAAAAAAAATG
This sequence comes from Nitrososphaerales archaeon, assembly GCA_030043455.1. The sequence goes on from JASHXQ010000207.1 coordinate 391, forward strand.
TGGGCTTAGAGCAGGTCCAAATCCCGGGCGAAGAAAATAGAAGGAACAAGAGGTCGGAAGCCAATTGCTCGAATCTTGCTCGTATCCAAAACTCCAACCCAGGGGTTTGTCAGAGGCGTCTTGGGATCTGGAAGTTTAGCAGATTGATGAGTTATCCGCAAGACTTCTTGTATCGTAATCGGGGCATCGTCGGCGACATTGTAGATCTCGCCGCGTTTGTCTGAGCTACGAAGCGCTATTTTGACCGACTGCGCAATGTCCGCATGATGGATCATATGCAATCGTTGGGCTGGATGTCGATTTGTTCTTTCGAAATAAGGTACTACCTCGGCGAGGTGAGGGTCTCCTGCACCATAAACAAAGCTGAATCGAAGGACTTGGACGTCCAATCCTTTTGTCTTTGCTAGGCCGAGCAAATATTGCTCTGCTTCGACCTTGCTGGCAGGGTAGGCAAGTTTTGGGCTCACCATGTCGGTTTCAAATGCGAGGTCACTATCGTTTTCATACACATTACCGGTGCTCGCAAACACGAATTTTATGCCTGGATTCGCTGCAAGTGCGGCATCGGCGAGATTCTTTGTTCCCTCAACATTCACGCTCCTGATTTTTTCATTATCTTGGCTGCGAAAGAAGGCTGCCAGATGCACCACCGCATCCAGATCTGCAACAGCCCCGGCCAGACTATCAGCCTGCATTATGTCACCCTGGACTATTTCCGCACCCTTGCTGACCAGACCTTTGACGACCTCGTTGTCTGGAGCTCTAACCAGCACCCGAATCTGATACCCTGCACCCAATAATGTGGGCACAAGTCTGCTGCCTAATTTTCCTGTAGCTCCCGTAACTAGGATTTTCATTCCCTTCTGGTCATCCCATTCTCAAACATCCAAGGAGCGTCTTAACCCACCAACTGGCTCGGTGTCTCTCCCGGCTGGGCCCGGAGGGGTCTTGCATTTTTCAGCCGGAGAGCTACCACGAAACCGACCATCGCGAGGATCGAAGCAGCCACCATAGCGACTTGGAAACCCGCAACGACTGCAGCTGTGGCCGCAGCTGCACTCGCTGAGGAAGGAGGGTCGATCGCACCTGCAACCGTAAGCAACACGGCAAGTCCGAGCGGGAAACCTACGCGGAAAGATGTATTGACCACCCCAGAAGCAAGACCTTCCTCGCCTGGCTGAGTTCCTGCAACTGCCGCGATATTCATCGCGGGAAAGCCAATGCTGGCTCCCACGGCCCAGACTAGAAAGCCGGGTAAAAGTTCCCAGTAATTGCCATGGGGAGACAGAGGCGTCAACATGAGGCACCCCACTGCCACCACAGCGGTGGACAAGAGCAGCACCCTCTTCGCACCCAACCGATCTACCATCCGAGACGCCACCCATCCCCCGACGACAAAGAAGATCAATGCTGGCGGCAAGGTTAGTATCCCCGAATAGACCGCAGAATACCCCAATATGTTCTGGAAGTAAACAGGGAGGATGAATGAGATCCCTCCCACTACGGAGGTAAGAAGGACAGCTACCACATTGGAAGCCAGCACCGAGCCTCGCCGAATAAAAGAGAGGGGGAGAAGGGGTGCTTTGGATCGAGACTCGATCGCGAGGAACGCACCCAAGGATACCACCGATAGCGCTAACGGCAGAACTGTCATTAGGGAGGCGAAACCTACGCCTGCTGCATTCGTCAGCCCATAGATCAAGAGAATGATTCCGGCGGTCACAGTTAGGGCGCCAGGAACATCCAGATGCCTAATTTTGGACAGTCCACCGCCTCCCGGAAGAAATCTTTGACTGAGGGGGATAGCGATCAACCCTATCGGCACGTTGATGAACATCACAGAGCGCCACCCGAGAAAAGTGGTCAGTGCCCCTCCGGCGACCGCCCCGGCGGCAAACCCTCCGGAGAGTACGGCTACCAGATAGCCGAGAGCCCTATTTCGCTGGTGTCCCTCGGGAAAGATCCGGATGAATAGTGCGAAGGCTGTGACAGTTGTCATCGCCGCTCCGATTCCCTGGGCCAATCTGGAAACGATCAAGGAAAGGAGAGAGGGAGCCAGCCCACCGGTCAGCGAGGCAAGGGCAAACACTGCAAGCCCCGCAATAAAGATCTTTTTCTGGCCATAGACGTCTCCAGCTCTCGCCATCAATAACAGAAAGCCTGCAAGAGTAATCGCGTACGCCCCGTAAATCCACTGGCTGTCGGCAATGGATGCGGCAAATTCTACTCGAATTGAAGGGAGAGCGACCGTGACTATGGAAGCATCGATGACATCCATGAAGTAAGCCACTATTACGATGAGGAAAATCAATCGTAGATGGGGGATAGGATTTGCAGAACTGACGACGCCGCTAACACGATCCGTTATCGCTTCGCGCAAGTTGTGCTTTTTTTTGAGTATTCCATTTTCCTTTCGGTTCAAAATATCACTCAAGTTGTGATCAGTTCGCAATTGTAAATATCTTAACTATTTATAGATTGATTATCAGGTATGAAATAGTAAATGCCTGAACTGAAGATAGATTAACTATTTATATATAAACCACTCAATTGAGAGATCAATAATGCCGTTGCGTGCGGAAACCGCCCTAGCAGATCAGGAAACTTACAATGCAATAATTTCTACATTTAAGACGATCAAACACGTGGCTCTTGCATTGTTCGGAGACGAAGGATTCACGGATGCTCAGGTTCAGGCGCTTGAGCTTCTTATGACAAACGGACCGATGCTAATGAGGAAGATGAGCGAGGCCATGTCCGTAAGTCCAGCAAACGTTACTGGCATTGTGGATCGACTAGAGGAAAAGAAACTCGTTCAAAGAACATCACGCAAGGATGACAGGAGAGCCACCATTATCGAAATCACTCCAGAGGGTAAAACATTGTACGGAAAGGTTTCGAGTTTGAAAAGCGAAATGATCCAGAAGAGTCTTGCGATGCTTACAAAGGAGGAAAGAATCACCCTGGTCAAGCTTTTGGAAAAATTCCAAAAAGGAATGTCACGCTGCATCGCTCAACCTTAGGCTCGCGGATATGAAGGATCAGTTAGGACGACGCAAGGCTATGCAGCACTGAATTATTTATTTAACTCGTTCCCTTCGAGAGTTCTTTGGTAATCCCTTCAGCTGTAAATTCTATGCCGACAGCAGGTTCGTCTCCCACAACCCACGCGTCGTGTCCGGCCGGCACATAATAGACATCGCCTGCTTTGGCCTCGATTTCAGTCCCGTCCTTGAGCTTGGAGTGAAATCTCCCCGAGATCAAGTATTGGAAATGCGGAGCTTCGCACCACTCTGTCTTGACAACAGGTTTGACATCCTGGGACCACTTCCAGCCCTTTTGAAGTTCAAACCGAGCGACCTTCCTGCCAGCGACTGAAACCGACTGTATCTTGGTACGAGGCAGCTGTACAACTTCCTTCGAGTCTGACACGTTCTTCAGTTCTATAGTTGTCATATAATTGGAGAAACTCATAACTCCAGTATTCTAAAAGTTGTTCGCGTTTCCTCGGACAATTAATCTAGGCTTCTCATTCAGATGTACTGAAGGATCAAATTTCTTTGCGAATCCAGTCGTGAAGTCTCTCGCGGGCAAAGGCTCCCCCACGCGATGGCACCAATTCTGCACTGAGAACTGTGGGGTTTTCTTTTATTTGTGCCTCGATCTCTAACAAGTGGGCGTACGTTGAGGCATGACCGAACACCCACACTGCTCTGGGATTGAACAGTCGTCGCATGACGTACATTCCCTCAGCCCGAATACCGTCAAGGTCAGCCAATGTCCTACACACAATTTGTCCTGAGAAAAGAATCAGTCCGGACTCCTTCGAAGTGTTGAATCCAGGTAACACCCTTAGAAGATCGCGGTGCACGAGAAGCTCCCTGTGCTTTCTCACGGTGCGTACGGCAAGCCCCGTTCGTTCAGCAAGTTGCGCGAGGGATAGGGTGGGACCATCGAGTAGAACATCCATTATCGACCAGTCTATAGGGGAGATCGCTGGCGTAGTCCGTTCATTGCCATGGGGGGAATCCGGAGCAAGAATCTCCACGGGCGGCCCACCGAGCAGAGTTTGAAGTCGAGCCGGGGGTGCTTCATCATTATTCCTCGAATAGACGTTCACCATAAGAGTTCTAGGTCGCCCACGCCAAATCATAACTACGTTGTCGACTTCAAGAAGCTCACTCAAATTGGGTTCAGACGCTTTCAGAACAAAGTTCAAGACCTGCCAATGGTGGTGGAAAACGATTGGAGCGGGAAGGACGTAGAATCCCTCAAAGATTCCCATAAGCCGCATTCGG
>JASHXQ010000208.1 GCA_030043455.1 Nitrososphaerales archaeon
AAGACGGCGACGACTGCGATCAATGTCCCGAACTTTTTCAAGAAACCCTCGCGGCGCAGTTTTAGCTTGGGAAGTTTGGGCTGCCAGAAAATGGTCGCCAGGAAACCTCCAAACAACATTTCTGAAACTCCGATGATGACGAGATCCCAATTGACCGTGTAGGTCGCTCCGACTTGAAATACAGTCATCCTCAGCGATCCCGTGGCAAAACCGGTGGCGTTCTGGGCCAAGTAGTCGGTCACGCTACCTCCCACGGAATTGTCGAAAACAAAATAGAAGAGCCCGCTGGATGGGGCTGAGAAATTGCCGCTGTAGGGTTTGGTCTCAGACACCGACGTATTCAGGAACAGATCCGGTCTCGAGAGCCCTTCCTGTTGATAGTAGGATCCGGTTCCGCCTAGGAGGGGCTGGACACACTTTGGAGCGCATTTGTCGAATATGGCAAGCTGCGAGCTGTTGAAGATGTAGAGGCGAATCGCAGTCTTGTTGTCCAATGTCGCGTCGAAGTTCACGATCTCCCCCTTTGTCAGGCTGAGATGAATTGACTCGTAACTGTTTGGACCGGCACTCACGGGTGTCGTAAACGTGGACTGCAACTGGGAATAGGTAGCAATGGGCGCATATGCCGCAAGAAGTCCTATCGCGAGACCAGAGGCTATAACCACTGCTACAATGAGAATTCTCGTCGGAATTCTCCCTTGATTTCGAGAGCTCTGATCAGCTTTCAAAAAAGTTGTTCACTGCTAAAATTCACATTAAGCCGGGATCTCGAGGTAATCATCCCAATCCACGAGGCTATATGTAGATGCCTTTTTCTCGCACCTGATATAGAAATTAAGTAAGCCATGTTGCTAGCTCTCTCAAGGATCGTACTAATCCGAAATTCATTAAGTTTTTTTTGGAAAATTTAAATGAACAATTCAAGGAATTTCGGATTCTCCGAACTAGGGGGTACGTGCCCTAAATCGGGAATTAATTTTTGTGTTCAGAAGAGTGTCAGACCGGGAGTAGATAGGAACCTACGCGACTCAAGAGATTTATCCCCCTCACATTGGCGGTAGTATTGGGGTTGTCCACGATCTACTTCTCAATGGTTGCCCTACCTATCTCATCGGGGGCGACCAATGTCACCCTGCGGGTTGTTTATCCCGACGCTCTCGATGAGAGTGATGTCAGCGATCAATTTGCGTTCCAGATACTAGCCGCCGAAGGGATCCATGTCGTCCCTACCTATTATGACTCGGCTTCTCTCGCGTATGAATCGCTAGTCGCAGGACAACAGGATATTGCCTACGACGAGAGTGGGGGCTCCTTTGGCATAGGAGGAACGCAGCAACAGACGACGTGCATCGGCGGATACATGCTCGGTGGCACTTTCGTGGCCATCGTAGGGGACGGTATAACGCAGCCCTCTCAGATGCTTGGCAAAGTCGCTGACGACTCTGGACCGGGATCTATCACACGCTTTCTCAACGAATATTGGTTCAAGCAAGCAGGAATCCCCTTCAATCTCAACGCACCGGCGAACGGGTCAGTGTACCTTCGAACCGGGAAGGAAAATTACGATCTGGTGCACGACATTGAGACGGGGGTCGCTCAAGAGATTGTGGTCGACAATTTCATCATCGCGGACTTTGAGAGCCCCTCAGTGAATAATTCGGCCGATGGTGGTCCGTATCACGTTCTCTTTTACTCGCCGAATGATAACCTGGATACGTGCTACGTCGCGAGAGATAACTGGCTGGTGAACCCTGCGAATGCCAAAATTGCGGTCGACTTTCTTGCTGCGCTTTACGAAGCGCAGAGAATTTTCATTTCCAATCCGGCGGCTTTCGTAACCTTTGCCCAAAAATTCCTTCCTCTCTCACCCTTGGGAGAGATTCAGTATTCGTCGGTTTTTTACCCGGAGCATTTCACATATTGGCCCTATGGTGTCTACAACCTGCAGGGAAATCAAAGTCTAGCTGTCAAATTCCAAGATACCGTGAACTTTTACATGGAAGCTGGAGTGCTGACCAATCCGATCAACAACGCATCGGTCAAGCCCTATGGAATCATCAACAAGTACTTTGAACTCGAGGCGCTGCAATCACTCGGTCCCTTCGTCTATCCCAAAGAAAGTTGGGTAAACGCCAATTTTACGGCAGACCTGCAAGCTTGGGTGCCATCCTGGATGGACAGCTAGAGCTCTACCGGGCCATAGCTTCCGATCTTTTCCAAGCTACTACCTTGCGATCTATAACCGTGAAGATCGCAGTGAGTATTATACTGATGAAAGCGAGAATGAGAATTAGGGCGTCGGAGGTGGCGGATTGTAAGTGGTCGGCGGAGTAATCGATCATTCCGCCCAGGCCCACTGCTGCAAAGAACATCTCTGCGATGATCACTCCCTCAATAGCTCGCGAAAGTCCCAGACGGAGACCAACCATGATGCTGGGCAAGGAAGCTGGAAGCATCACCTTGTACATCACTTGGAATTGGTTTGCTCGATAGGAAAGAGCGGTTTCGACTAGGGAGTGATTCGTGTTCTTGATTCCATTATAGACATTCAGAATAATCGAAAACACCGCTATCAGAAACGCGATGATGATCGAGCCGGCGTAGTTGAGACCCGTCCAATTCATGACAAGAGGCACGAAGGCCACGGCCGGAATGGCATACCAGGCGTTGACCCAAGGATCCAAGAAGAGATCGGCTATCAGATACCTGCCCATCAGAACACCCACCGGAATTCCCACGATGACGGCGAGCAGATACCCGATGACGATAGAAAACAGTGTAGTTTGTAGCGAAGCGAACATTTGCGATCTTAGAGCAGTGTCCGAAAAAACATTCTCGAAGGCGCTCGCGGTCTGCACCGGTCCGGCAAACTGGGACAGATCGTGCCGTGAATTCGCGATAACCCACCAAGCGATCACAAATATGACCACGGTGCAAGCAAAAATGGAGTATTTCAGAAATGTGCGATTCAATTCGTGACCCCTCCCGAGATTTGTTCCAAAGGTCTCCAAGTGATGAACCGGTTTTCAAGGAGCTTCGGAAGCTCGAGCAAAACTATTCCGAGAACGGCTATGATCAAAATCGTGGCCATGGTATAGGGCGTGGCATACAGATTTTGAAATGTAGACATCATGCCTCCGAGACCATTTCCGCTGAGAAGAACCTGAGCGAGAATGGCACCCAAGATGGCCCTGCCCAGACCAATTCGGAGGCCGGTGATGATATCAGCCAGCGACGAAGGGAGCACAATTTTTGTAATGAACTGGGCTTCAGAGGCCCTGAAAGATCTCCCCACGTCAGCGAGAGATCCAACTGTGTACTTTACACCGTTTTGGGTGTTTACGATTATGCTGAATACTGCAAGTAGAAAGGCGATGAAGACGAAGGCAAGAAAACTTCCACCAATCGCAAAATACAGCGTAGGTATCAAAGCTACTATGGGGATGGAGTACGTCGCGTTAATCCAGGGCTCGATGATATCCTCGGCAAAGCTCCACCTCCCTTCCAGTATTCCTACAGGTATGCCCACAACTGCCGCAAGGCCAAACCCGAGAAAGATAATTTCGATAGTCTGAAGGATTGCGACGGATGGAGTCTGGAGACCCTCGGCCGCTCTTGGAATATTGTTTTCAAGCAGATTGATCAGTGCTTCAAAGACCGGCACTGGTCCTGAAACAATCAGTGAATTATTGGTGAGCGAGGCTAGGATCTGCCAGAGTACGAGAAATATCCCAAAACTGAGGAGGAAGACTATTGCCCTTCCAGCGAAGGAATTCCAGATCCTGCGGTTACTCTTTGGTTCTTCCACTGCTGATCGTTCCAGCTGCCCATCGTCCTCACGCTCATTTTCTAGTTCCGCAACCGTGGAACTTTCATGGTTTGTCTGTGGATCAGGAGGCACTTGACCCAAACCCATTTTTTTCCATGAGTTCTCTCTCCAAGAATTTCCAGATCTTGTTTCGCAGTTCAAAGTACTCCGGGGCGGTTCTCACATCATACTCAGAACGGTGGGGAGGGAGATTAACAGGTAACGAGCCCTTGATCTCTGCCGGACGGGTGCCCAAAAGCAGGATTTCGTCCGAGAGAAAAATGGCTTCGTCAACGTTGTGAGTGACGAAGAGAGTCGTTTTGGGATCGGTCCCTTTAACGATCTGGAGGAGCTGCCGCTGGAGAACCTCTCTCGTCTGCATGTCAATCGAGGCAAAAGGTTCGTCCATTAGCAACACATCTGGATCTATAGCGAGGGCTCTAGCCAGGCCCACTCGTTGTTGCATCCCGGCGGAGATCTCATGCACGAGGTGGCCTTCGAAACCCTTGAGACCCACCACTTCCAGGTACTTTTGAGAGATTTCTTGTCTCTCATCGGGGTCGATCCCTTTGAGCTCCAATCCAAACTCTACATTCTTGATAACAG
>JASHXQ010000209.1 GCA_030043455.1 Nitrososphaerales archaeon
TTGTATTTCTCGAGGCGCTTTGCCATCCGGATGGCATAGTCCGAAGTCCAGTTCACGTACCGGCCGACATCCACCATGATGTTCCCCTTGGGGCCGAAGGTTTCCCGGATCGTCCTAACCATTGTTTCGTCAGCATCTGCATCTGCCCCGAAGGGTTTAGAGGGAATCATCCCCCAACCGAACTTCACCCCGAAGTAATTTTCGCGAATGTAGCGAGCACCTTTATCCGCGGTGCCCTGCACGTCGTCCATGTCGAACAGCAGACTGGCGTAGAGAGGAATTTTGCTCCGGTAGCGCCCTCCCAGCAAACGTGAAACGGGCACTCCGTAAGACTTCGCAGCAATGTCCACTAGGGCTGTATCGATTCCGCTCATTGCAAAGGCCGTCAGACCCCGGCGACCGAACCACGAGGTGTCCTGGTAAAGGTTCTCCCAGATCTTCCGGTAGTCCCGGGGATCTTCGTTCTTGATTCGGGGCAAAAAACCTCTTTCAATGAGCACCTTCACCGCTAGGGCAGATTCCCCGTATTCTCCGCCAGTGCAGCACTCACCCCATCCATCGTAACCCTCATCCGTCTCGATGTGGACTACTACTTGAAAGCCTGCGTAGCCGCCCACATTGAGCTCAGATTCGTAACCCTTGTCCTGCGCATACAGGATGATCGGTTCTATTTTCTTGATCTTCACGAAACTGCAAGAAAATCCCGGTTTATTTAAGGAAGGAGTGAACGAGATCTACCGGGCTTGTCATCTTAGCAAGATTATATGCAAGAGACCCGGAAGGGCTCCGTCAAATCTTTCCGAACTTACAGTGAGTTCTGGCGCAATGACTGAAACAGAGAAAATCGAGAGTGCGGCTCCGAAAATTCCGGCGAAGCCCCCAATGCTGAATCCGACAAGAATCCTTCTCGTACTTACGGGAGTTGCACTTCTAGTCAACTACGTTGAAACAATGGTCATTCCTGGAATTCCTACTATCCAGAGTTACTTTCACACAACTGCGACAATCGCTTCCTGGATTACCTCCGCCTATCTCATCGTTGGTAGCGCTGTCTCTCCTCTATTTGGAAAAATGGGAGACATTTATGGTAAGAAAAAGATGTTTCTGATCTCATTGATCTTCTACATGGCGGGAGTGGGACTTGCTGGCTTTGCCCCCTCGATCTACGTCTTGTTATTTGCGAGAGCCTTGCAGGGTATTGGATTTGCAATCATTCCGCTTAGTATCGCAATCATTACCGATGTATTTCCGCCGGAAAGAGTGGCAGTGGCGCAGGGAATCATCAGCGGAACATTCGCAATTGGCGCGGCCGCGGGACTGATTGTGGGTTCCTATGTCGTGCAAGATCTAGGCTGGCAGTACGCGTTCCACACAGCTCTTGTCCTCAGTCTGATTCTTTTTGTTATTTCAGCTAGAGTCCTCCAAAGAGACATCGTAAACGCGCTGAACAAGGCCATTGACTATCTGGGTGCTGCGATTTTGATGGGTGGAGTAACCCTGATCCTTCTTTACGTGACAGAAGGTCCCACTCTGGGGTGGCTCGGTCTGGAAGAACTCGCGCTGATAATTCCGGGAGCATTGCTGACGGTTTCCTTCTTTGTCTTTGAAAACTACAGGGCGAATCCACTGATGAGGCTCAGCCTGTTCCGGATTCGAAACGTGCTAGTCGCGAACCTTGTAGGTCTTCTGTCAGGCGCGATCATGTTTTTGCTCTTCTTCGCTGTTGTGTACTACGCCCAGCTCCCAAAGCCCTTTGGCTTGAGTCTTGACATTATCAATGCTGGTCTGACGCTTGCCCCTTCAACTCTGGGGATGCTTATCGGAGGGCTGGTAATAGGCAGGATCTTGCCGAGGGTGGGGCCGAGACCGATCTTGTTACTTGGTGCCGTCATTCTCGGAGGCGGGCAGGCCCTGTTCCTGCTTAGTAGAGCGACTTCCACTGATGTTGCTGTAGATCTCTTTGTCGCTCTTTTTGGGGTCATCTGCATTCTTGTGCCTTTGGTAAATATGCTCGCTATTGCTCTTCCGAGAGACAACGTGGCGGTGGGTCTGGGAATCAACACGATGTTAAGGAATTTAGGCGGTGCGATTGGACCGGTAGTCGCGACGACAATCATGGCGACTTACACAACAACGGAAGCTGTGAAGATTAACGGGTTTAGCGTTCCCCTGACTCTTCCTTCGACTTCTTCTTTCGACTACATCTTCTATCTGGGAATCGGCCTAGCAGTTCTGATTGCGTTCATTGCGGTGGCGACGAAGAATTACACGTTCAAGAAGCAAGCTTCGCCACCGCCGACAGCGCACTGATCGTGCGATCCGAAACTACGAGAATTGCAGTGGTTATAGCTATTCACTCCCTCGTTTCGACTTCAAACTTGGATTGATGCCCCCGTCGTAGCTGTCTACTTTTCGATCTACAATAGTTGGATAATAGCGGGAATTGTCTCCGCCGCGGTTCTCGTTATTGTCGGGTTTCTAATGATGGAATAGACGGTGGCGATCTAATCCCTCAGCAAGAGGGTAACGTCAATCCAGAGCGCCCCAACGAGCTGAGTGCTGGCTCCAGAACCCCAATTCATCGAGCAGAATTATGTCTCCTAAAAATACACAACAGGCAAGCTTTGACCGAAAAAATTAGGGAAGCTAGTTCTCCAAGCTTTAGGCTTGTTTTTCCTGTTAATACTGGGGCACAGGTTTTCCTATCAGAAGATCGAATTACGGTTTTTAGAACGATAAGGGGCGAAGTCTTTGTTGCCATCATTTTCTTAATTTTCGCGTCTGCAGGTTTGAGTGTCGTACTGGTGGGACTTGATAGCGGCTTCCTCTCACTATTCGCTTCCAGCATGAACTTTCGAATTACCATAGCCTTGACATTCATACTTGCTCCGATTATCACATGTGTAATTTTTGTTTGGTGGGCAGGTAGAAGAGCATCGAATTTGAAAACGAGTGAGGAAATCGGAGCATTTATCGAGAAAGCTGACCGGATCGTCTTTGCCTACAAGTGGGACTACGCCATGAATGCAATTCTAACGGAAAATACTTTCTCGTGCGAGTTGCCAAGTAATCGGTGGATACATGGAGCGAACTTGAAGCAAATTTACTATCCCACAGATCAAATTCCGGATGCGTATGTTTCATATCAGCAGCCTAACCTCACTTCTCAAGTTCTGGAAGAATTTCTTATGCGTAAGCTCGGAGATAGGCTAGTGGTTCGCAAGTAGTCAGTCTTTATTTTCAGCCAGTAGGCACCCAGAAAAGTCGTATTCGTGTCCATGATTGAACAGAACCGCGTTCAGAAAAATATAAATGATTACAGTAATAGTGCTGTAAGCCTACTGTCCAATTCTGGATAAAAATGAGTGAAAAAGTACGAAATGAGCGAAGCAATAGAAGTTGATATCGGTGACCTGCCGGGCGTGGGTCCTGCGACGAAGGCTAAACTGGAAAGTGGGGGAATTACGACCATCCTCGATCTCGCCGCCTCGACGGTGAACGAGCTCGTGGAAAATATGAATCTCACCGATGAAACAGCTCATAATTTGGTGTTTGAAGCACAAAAGCAGCTGAGAGAGAAGGGCTATCTCGAAAAAGACCTCGTTTCGGCGAACGAGCTCTTCACCCGGAGGAAAAACATGCTCCGGTGCACGACATACTCCCAGAACCTCGATGGGTTGCTCGCCGGAGGCATCGAGACCCAGTCTGTTACAGAATTTTACGGAGAATTTGGCTCGGGGAAGACCCAGATCTGCCATACTCTTTGCGTGTCGGCTCAGCTTCCGGTAGAGCAGGGAGGCCTTACAGGTTCAGCCCTTTACATCGATACTGAATCCACCTTCCGGCCCGAAAGAATCGCCCAGATTGCAAGGGCAAGGGAGCTGGATGTGGACGGCATCTTGAACAATATTCACGTTGCGAAGATCTACAATGCGAGCCATCTCGAGTTAATCGTTAGAGCCATGGGGACGCTCATCCAGCAAAACAACATCAAGCTCGTGATTGTGGACAGCATCATCAGTCTCCACCGCGCCGAGTTTGTGGGCAGGGGAACGCTCTCTGAAAGGCAGCAGAAGCTCAATGCTATCATGCACCGCCTGAAGAGGGTCGCGGAGATTTACAACGTGGCGGTGGTCATCACGAATCAGGTGCAGGCTACTCCGGATACTTTCTTTGGCGACCCGACGAAAGCCGCGGGAGGTAACATCATCGGCCATGCCTCGACTTACCGGATCTACCTGCGCAAGGCGGGGCAGGAGCGCAAGGCCATTATGGTTGACAGCCCTATGCATCCCTATGGCGATACGAATTTCATGGTCGTGGAAGCCGGGATTGCGGATCCGGTGGACAAAAAGCCCACCAAGTTCGTAAAGCCACCTGTAAGGCACGTCGAGAAAGAAGAACCTGAAGAAGAGTGAGAGGAAAGCTCTCTTACTTTCCCGATCTTCTCAGTACCAGGGTTGAACTCGGGTGTGGCACTGGCAGGGGCACACAATTGGATAGACGAGACCATCCACCCGGAGGGAGGACTGGTTCTCGTGATTGTGCTTGCACTCTGCGCATACTTGAATCGTAATTGGCATTTAGGGTAACGAGAGTCTCAACAACTCACTCCCTTTCTAAAACTCCAGCTCAAGCACAATTGACAATAAGCTTCTCAACTTACTGACCTTCTCATTGACGACTCCTCTGCTCTCAATCGGCGATCCTCAGGTCTTCAAGAAAGGCCTAGATCATCTCAAGAAAAACGACCCCCGGTTAGCAGCTTTAATCGAGAGACACGGGGTTCTCCCGTTTGTCACAGAAGGAGAGATGTTCCAGTCTCTCGTGGAATCAATTCTGACCCAGCAACTCGCTTGGGCGGCGGCCTCAGCCATCATTGGACGAGTGAAAAAGCTCTATCCGGGGGGTGTGTTCGACGCGGAATCGCTTTACTCTACTCCTGTCAGAAAGCTAAGGAAAGCTGGTGTCTCCCCGCAGAAGATCCGCTATCTGAAGGATCTCTCACGGAGAGTTGTCAAAGGCAAGCTGGACCTGGAGACAATGAAAGCATCGGAGGATGCAGTTCTGCTTGAAGCTCTGGACGAGGTGCTGGGGATCGGCCCGTGGACGATCCACATGCTTTTGATTTTCACTCTTGGGCGGCCGGATGTTCTTCCAGTAGATGATCTGGGGATCCGGAAAGCTCTCCAGAGCATCTACTCTCTGCCGGATATCCCGAAGAAAGAGGCGATCGAAAAGCTGGCGGAAAAATGGCACCCATACTGCTCGATTGCTTCGCTGTATCTGTGGCGCTATAAGGACACGGATGATCCGAAAGAGGAAAAGCTCAAAATTCCTCCCAAAAAGAGAGCGTGACGTTTATTGCCTAACTACAAGGGCTACGACGACCCTTCGCTCATTGTCTCAGCAGAGGAAGCTCGGAAGATGATGGGTAGATCGGATGTGATCTTCGTCGACACCCGAAACTACTGGAAGTATGCCAAGGGACATATCCCGGGTGCGGCCTGCATGGAGCTCTATGCCTTCCATTGGGTGGACACTTCTGAGGAAGGAATTAAGGCGTTTACAAAGGAGATGCGAATGTTGTTCGGCTCTCTAGGGATTGGCCCTAAGACTATCGTAATCTTTTACCAGAATAATAGTGGGTATGATGCTGCGCGTGGAGTATGGTTATTGAATCTTTTAGGACATAAGAATGCGAGGATGCTCGATGGCGGCCTGAATCGGTGGAAGCGATTGAAATATCCGCTGAGCGAGAAGGATCCAGAGCCCCGAAAAAGTCAAATTTTTTCAGAAAAAATCAATGAAGATGTATTGGCAACTCGAGAGGCACTTGAGGCTTCACTCTCCAAGGGATCAGCCCAGATATTGGACGTGAGGAATGACGGAGAGTATGATGCTTCCTACCGTCGAGCCCGCAAGTCTGGTCATATCCCTAAGGCACTATACTGTGAGTGGACCAAGGCCCTCAGACGAGACGGGTCGTTGAAATCAGCGCAGGAAGTGCAAAAGCTGTACACTTCCCTGGATTCCAAGTCGAAAACGATCACCTACTGCCAGAGTGGGTACCGTGCGGCTCACTCCTGGCTCGTTTTGAAATCCCTCGGTTTCGATAATGTGCAAAATTATCTGGGATCCTGGTACGAGTGGGGTAACGATCCTGAGACCCCTGTTGAAAAATGATCTAGGATTCTTGTTTCCTCGGGAGCTTGGAAATTGACGCAGCCGGGAAGTAGCATTACAGCATTTGAGGACAGAGTCTTTAACGAGGACATTTTACGCCTACTTCGACGGCTACCGGATGATTCAGTGGATTGTGTCTATGCCGATCCGGACTACAACGTAGGCATCAAGTACAACGATAATTCGTACACCAAAAAATTCGAGGATTATGTTTCATGGTGCATTTCTTGGAGTGAAGAAACCCGAAGGGTTCTAAAAGAAGACGGGAATTTCTTCATCATCAATTATCCTAAGAACAACGCCTATCTGAGAACGAGGTATCTGGACGATGCCTTTTATGACGTAAACGAATACGTCTGGTTGTACAGGACCAACATCGGACATAGCAAACGGAGGTTCACCACCGCCCACCGCTCGATTCTGCACTGCACTAAATCCAAGGAGAACAAGTTCTACAAGGAAAACGTGGCGCAGCCGTACGAAAATCCTACGGACCGGAGAATCAGGAAAATAATCAGCAACGGCGGGCCCGGCCGGATGCCATATAGCTGGCTTTACTATGATCTGGTAAAAAATGTGGGGCTGAACAAGACGTTTCATTCCTGTCAGATCCCCGACGAGTTATCTCAGATGCTTATCAAGTCCTGCACTCAGCCGGGCGATCTCGTGCTTATTCTCTTCGGCGGGAGCGGTTCAGAAATTTCCCAGTGTGTTGCTCTGAAGCGCCACTACATTTCTGCAGAAATTGATCCAAGGTATTATCGATTGATCAAAGATCGCTTGCGAAAGGGCGGGCAAGTTCCGGAGGAACACAGGATGATTTCAATCATGAAGAGCGCGCCACGTACTCAACGCTAGGGCTTCATTTCCACAACTCGCACGTCGTCAAAACCTTCTTCCAGCTTCGGGGGCTGGAGGATTTTATTGTAAAAGCGGACCGCGCTGTCCGGCACGCGTTCCTTTCCCTGTCGCGACGCATTCCTTTCAAGTGCCAGTTCCAGAGGGCAAGTAAGATAGACGGCCTTCACGGAAACGCCGAACAACTTCGCCATTTGTACATACTTGGAGCGCGTCTTCTTAGTCGTGTTAGTATTGTCTATGATGATATCCCGACCGTTGGCGAGGGCATTGGCGATCTCTTCATCCTCCTTGTTTCGGGTATGCAAGGTGTCGAGGTTGATTCGCTTGTGATTGGGGAAGGATTTTAGGGCGAGGGTGGTCTTCCCGCATCCGGGAATCCCTACCAACACAACTATTTCCAAGAAAACGCCCTAGCCAAAAGATCTTGAAATAAAAGAAGTCGGGAGAGAAAAAAATTCCTCCCCATCGTAAGCTGATGAGTAGACTTTGGTCTACATCTTCAGCGATTCTTTGAGCGTCTTGTACCGGTTCCGGATGGTGACTTCGGTTACACCGGCTGCCTGGGCGTAGTCCTTCTGGGTTTTTGCCTCATTCTCCATCACGCTTGCCACGTAGAGCGCAGCGGCTGCGAGACCCATCGGATCCTTCCCTGCAGAGCCACCGGTTTCCTGAGCCTTCCTCAAGATTTCCAGCGCGCGTCTCTGCGTTCTTTCACTCGCGCCTGCCTTGCTTCCGATTCTCGAGATGTACCTTGCTGGATCCCTGACCGGCATTCGCAAGTCCATTTCCTTCAAGATCAAGCGATAGCTCTGAGCGAGATCATTTTTCTTAACACCACTTACCTGAGCCAGATCCTTGAG
>JASHXQ010000210.1 GCA_030043455.1 Nitrososphaerales archaeon
AGGGGCCTTCCCCGTGATCGCAGTAATCCTCTCCGTCGTTCTTCTTGGGACAGTGCTCACACCCATCAAGAGTTTGTCCATCATCGCGGCTATGATCGGCATCGTCCTCGCAGGAGTAAAATTATCAACATTCCAGCGCTCCAAAGATAAGGAAACTCGTGGGGAGTTGAACGGACGAAAACTGATCCGTGGAGCGGATTACGGATTAGGTTCGATGATTTGTGCGGGCTTTGGGCTTTTCAGCATGGGCGTGGTCGCACCAATTATCGGATCCATCCTCGCTGTGGTGATACTCAAAGCCGGAGAGTCGATAACTGCCTTGGCAGCTGTGCTATCAGGCGGGATTAAGCTCGTTCGACCCGGCGGCTCCACGATAGCATTGATAGCTGTTATCGGGGCATGCGACGCGGCGGGATTTGCAACCTACAATCTGGCCATTACCTCAGCCGGGGGGAGTCTTCCCGTCGTGGTCACCCTCGCCGGACTACTGGGTGTCGTCACAGTCGCGCTCGCGAGGGTCTTTTACAAAGAAAAATTGGAGAAAATTCAGCTCTTTGGTGTGGTGATCATCTTCGTAGCTGTCGCCGCACTTCTGTACTTCTAACATCTCAGCCCTATTCGAAATGCAAACACTTCATGCTTATTTTGAACTAGAATTTTTTACTTTCCTGAGTAAAAAGATCAACACGGCCCGACTTTTTCCTACACCTGATTGGATGAGGCATCGATCCAGTATTGATGCTAGAACCACCAACGCCTGCAGGAGAGCCATTTGGAACTCAGGACGAGGAAAACAGAACTTCAAGCGACTTTGAGACTGTCTGCGTGAGCCTGGTAGAACGGGGCTGGAAAATCATGCCCAAGAAAGGCACCTACCCGTACAACAAAAAAGGCCCGCGCTATGTGAATCTCGTAGATCCGCGAGGAAACAGAAAATCCATTCGTGTGGTAGACGAAGCGCTCTGGGAAAAGCTGAGAGCGGCAGAGACGAGACGCACGCAAAGGAAAGATGAGGCACTGGACACTCCAAAGATCGAAGAAGCATCTGTAGCTCAAAGCGAAGAAATGAAATTGCAAGAGCCAGTACCCTCGACATTGGAGGTACCTGCCACTGTTGCCGATATTTCGGAGACATCCTCGCAGACGTCCACTGCCGAGGAATTGCAAGAGATTGTAGTGCCCCTCGTCTCCGTCTCTGAAGTTGTAACTCCACTTGAAGTAAGCAACGAAGTGACGGTGGAGCAGATCTCCATTGAGACGTCAGTCCCGACCATTCAGGAAACAGCACCCGCTGCGATCCAAGTGGAAACAGTCACTGCTCCAGATCTAGCAGCAGAGTCAGTACCCAAAGCCGAGATTGTGGATAATCCCCCAAAAGAATTCCAGAGCTTCGCCCTCTCCAGTCCCGGGTTACAGAAATCCATCTTTGACCTAGGCTTTGAGACCTTGCTTAACGTTCTCCAAAAAGAAACCCTTTCGCCCGCCGAGATTGTGTCGAAGATACAGGAATGGAGCCTCGGGTCGAAGAACCTTCTAGAATTCGTGCACAAATCCTTGGAGAAGAGCGAGCAGCCACTTGCTCTGCCAGATACGACTGAGAAAGACGAACTGATCACTGAGCTACAGTCCACGCTGAAAGAAACGGAAGACAAACTCGCGGAGATTATGAAATCGTCACGAGAAATCTAGGCGAGAACAAGGCTCCCCCCGGGTGAATTCACTGGGGCAGCTCTCTCGTTTCCGTTCTCTCTGTTTTGAGAATCACATCACTTTCCAGTCGCAAAAGCCGACTGTCCACAAGCCTTTCAGCCTCTTCCTTGCTTCTCGCTGAAACTGTAATCGTCGTCTTCACTTCAAAAACCGGCATTTTGCCTTCCGGCAATGGTTTTGAGTATTAAGGTTTGAAATTGTCTGGTTGAATAATACCAGGCTCCTGAACATCCCTAGATTTCCTTTTTAGATTCCGTCTTTCTCTTGATCAGCTATGAGTGACGATGAATGGCGAAAATACTCCCCTTCAGAGATCAAAGAGCATCTTGCCAAGCTGAAAAACTGGAAGGTAGCAAAGGGGAAACTCCATCGTGAGCTAGAGTTTCGAAGCTTTGAAGACGCGGTAGCTTTCATGGTCCGAGCCTCGCTTGAAATTTCAAAAATGGATCACCATCCGGAGTGGTTCAACGTTTACAACAAGATGGTGATAGATCTCGTTACGCACGAACTTGATGGAATAAGTGGCTATGACTTCCGTCTCGCCGGAAGAATCGATGAAATTGCCAAGATCTTTCGAGCAGAGTAACTTTTTCCCTGCGCTTTTATTCTTCGATCCCGGGGGATCTGTTTGAACATTGAATTAGTTTTATGATAACGTTATTTTGTGAAGCAGTTACTTTATTAGATAACAATTGCATAGTAAGCATAGTTCTTGAGTAGCCATTTGGAAAATGCGAGAGAGGAAGAATCCCTCTCCGAAAAAATAGCAGACCTGATCTGGGAGATCTGGAGGGCCTCCAAGACTGCATCCCACCCCGTATGGGTAGGGGAGGTCACACCCGAGCAGTATTCGATTTTACGTTTCTTGAGCACGAATGGACCTCAACG
>JASHXQ010000211.1 GCA_030043455.1 Nitrososphaerales archaeon
AACACATCCGCCGATAGGACTGACCCAATCATGTTCCCGAGATGCGGTATATCAGAGGAATAGGGCCACGCTGAGGTTACTACCCACTTCAAATTGCTTTTCTCACCAGGACTTTGCGCGAGATTGCATCCGTTCCTCCTCGCTCGTTAATACTCTTACGCTTCGGGAAATCTGATCACAGAGCCGCGAGTCGGTTAGTAAGATTCAGTATACTTCTTTTGTTTCAATGTTAGATAATCGAGTCTTATTCCGAAACCTCGCAGAGCTAGACCGGTAATTGATGTGTCAATTTCTTTGGGGAATTGCAACAAACGAGGTCTAGTATTCCGGAGCTCTTTCTCGTGTTCTACCAGGTAATACAAAGAGAGCAGCTGATTGGCAAAAGAGAGCTGCATCACTTCTGGTGGATGCCCCTCCGCGGCAACCAAATTTGCCACCCTGCCATCGCAGAGCAAATAGAGGGCTTTCCTTTTTATTTCAAATCGGGTGACATATCTCCGGACTTGTTTAGAGGCGCGTGCGGATTTTTTGAGCGAGACAACATCAATCTCGCGATCGAAGTGACCCATGTTTCCCAACACTGCACCATCTTTCATCATTTCGAAATGTTCTTGTCGCAACACGTGGATCTGCCCAGTGCAAGTGAGAAAAATATCCCCTTCCGCCGCTGCCTCAATCATGGGTAGCACCTCGAATCCGTCCAAATGAGCCTCGAGGGCTTTTACTCCATCCACCTCTGTTACGAGTACTCTCGCTCCCATTCCTCGGGCTCTCCGGGCGACTCCCATGCCAACCCAACCGTATCCTGCGACCACCATGCATTTGCCCGCAACCAGTAGATCAGTGGCACGCATTAGACCATCTAGGGCGCTCTGCCCCGATCCGTACTTGTTGTCGAAAATATGCTTGGTTTGGGCTTCATTTACCGGAATAACTGGATAGCCTAGTTGTCCCCGGAGGTCAAGAGCACGAAGTCGTGAGGTCCCTGAAGTGGTCTCGTCCGTCCCTCCCCGGCAATTCGAAAGATTCAACCGGGAATAAGCTACGTGCAATTCTCCCCCGTCATCCATGATGAGCTCGGGATTCGATTGGGCAGCTTCCTCGATTATTTTTCGGTACTCCTCCGGAGTTTCACGACTTCTCCCAAAGACTTCGACGCCCTCGGATCGGAGGTATGCAACGATGTCATCTTGAGTCGAAAGTGGATTCGCTGCCACCAAGCGGATCCTCGCCCCAAAAGAATGAAGTGCTTCGATTAGTACTGCTGTTTCTTTCGAAATGTGAAGACTGGCCGCAAGATATATGTTAGCCAGCAGCTTTTTTCTCTCGTCTTTGGCTTGAAGGTGTTTGACCGCGAGCTCTAGAACCGGCATATGGCTTTTCGCCCATCCAAGGGAGAGGCGTCCTAACTTTTCTTCTTCAGACAAACAAGTGTCCCGAAACTTTCAGTGGTGTTAAAAACTGAATTCCACGAAAGATCACATGAATCTCGGTTCAATGTCCTAGATAGAATCATTCGCAATTGATAAAAATAGAAATGGCCTCTGACGCTTCTAGCATGTCTACTGAAGATGAGCTGGCAAAGAACCTGAAGCGATTAACGTGGCAATCCGAGAATTGTCTATCTTGTGTCTATTTCCACCCTAACGATGTCTTGAATGCGGACATTCTTGAACATGGCGCATGCACGCATCCGAAAATCAAACCCTTCGACCTTATCGTCTCAGGTAGGGACTGGTGCAATCTTTACGTGGAAATGCCCCAAAAGACGATCGACGCGTTGCAAGAGCACGCATCTGCGGAATAGATCGGCCTATTTTTCGTAGTGCACCAGTGACAGCACCTCGTACTCCTGGAGCTTCTTTCTCCCTTTCAGGAAATCAAGCTCGACGATAAAAGCAAGCCCGACTATCTTTCCACCCAATTTTTCTACGAGCTTCGAGGTAGCTTCTGCAGTACCTCCAGTGGCAAGGAGATCATCAACGATCGCGACGCGTTGCCCCTTTCTGATGCCATCCCGATGCATTTCGATGAACTCCGTCCCGTACTCGAGGGTGTATTCCACTGAGACCTTCGTGAAGGGCAGCTTACCCTTTTTTCTTGCGGGGACGAACCCGACACCGAGATTGTAAGCAACAGGCGCGCCAATCGCGAAGCCACGAGCTTCGATCCCTACAATGCTATCAATTCTCTTTCGAGAAAAATGGGCTGTTAGAGCGTCGATCACAAACCGGAAAGCCTCCGGATCCTTCAGTAGAGTCGTGACATCAATGAAATTGACACCCTCTTTTGGCCAGTCGGGGATTACTCGGAGGCTGCGTTTCAGATCGAATTTAGTGATGGTACGGCGCTTCCGCACGAAGATCTGCTTTTTTGAATCCTCTATCTAAGAATTGAGGGAGCGATTAGAGCACTGCCCCCGACAGCGCATTAGCGCAACCACAAGATCTCTCCTTGGGAAGAGTCTCGATTGTGTCCAGAATTATTCGCTTCGCGCTCTCGATATTGTTCCGCAGAGTCTCCGAAACCTCTGTTGCACTGACGGGCTTTTCCGCCCATACGTCAAAATCTGTCACCATAGAAACCGATGCGTAGCACATCTGTGCCTCCCTAGCAAGAATAGCCTCTGGGTACAGAGTCATCCCCACAATGTCTGCCCCCCAATTGCGAAAAAGTCTGGATTCGGCTCGACTCGAGAAGCGTGGCCCATTGATACAGACATAGGTCCCACCCGAGTGGACTTTGATCCCGAGCCTATTCGCCGACCCTTCGTAGTTTTTTCTCATTTCAGAGCAAAAAGGATCCGCGGAGGAAACATGGACCACTTGTCCCGCCTCGAAGAAAGTATCAGCGCGATTCTTTGTTCGATCGATGAATTGATCGGGAATGACAAAGTTGCCTGGTCTAAGCTCCTCACGTAGACTCCCGACGGAGGATACGCTAATGATCCTCTCCACTCGAAGCTGTTTTAGGGCGTGAACGTTGGCCCTGTAATTTATCATGTGTGGAGGGATCGAATGGTCACGACCATGTCTTGGGAGAAAAGCAACTCTTTCGTTGCCGTGGAAGCCGATCGACAAAAAGGGAGAGGTCTGTCCGTAGGGAGTGAATATTTTGATGTCCTTCGAATCTAGGAAGATTTTGGGATCGTAGACTCCCGTTCCGCCAATAATCGCAATGCGAGCGGTCTCATCCGGCGGATCTATGAGACTCATAATCCGAATTTCGGCTCTGCCTGTTTAGATTTGACTTTTAGAATTACCGCTTCGCTTATATCTAAAATTCGAGTTGAGGATCAGAAAAATTCCCCACTTATGTTTGAGGGACAGGATCAGATCAAGAGGAAAACGAAGCTTGCACAGCGAAAAACAGTACATCGCTCGCACGATCAAGTACGCAAACACCATCTTGCTGAACATTTGTGACGAGGAGCTTCTTGGAAAGACAGTCAAAGGGGGGAAGATCGACATGGAAATTTCGAGGGAGTATTTTGGGGGGGATCTCGTAAGCGAAGATGAGGCAATCAACTTGGTTCGTGCTTCGAGTATTGTGAATCTCGCCGGGACCAGAATTGTGGGAAAGGTACTAGATGAGAAGCTTGCGTCAGAAAGAGCAGTGAAAAAAGTGGGCCCTGTCTCGTTTCTTATGATCTACAAGTTTTCGAACTGAGCTCTGTCCTTTCCTTGCCGAAACATCTCGATAATCTATAGCCGATTATATCGCCCCAACGAGCAAACTGCACGATACAGCTTCTCAAAAGCTTAAAGAAAGCTGTGGACCAAAGCCTATCTTACATCGGTCCAAAGTTTTGTCAGATTCAGCCATAGACAAGTCGGGGAACAAGTCCGACGAAGACCTTGACATGAAAATGCTCCAAGCCAAGAGAATGGTGGAGCTGAGGAAACGCATGAATCAAGAGCTAGCAAAAAAAACAGAGCAGGAACAGCGGGCCGAACGGCTAAAGAATCAACCTACAGACCGAGAAGTATTGCTTCGGGCTCTGAAAGACAGGGGTGATGAGGTTCTCCGCGCAGCTGAGGCTGCATATCCGCGAGAAATGAAAATAATGATTCCTCAGCTGGCTTCTCTCATAAGACAAGGCAAGGTTATGACTATTAGCGGCGGAGAATTATTGCAATTCTTCCGTTCCACGGGGATGCGGGTGAGTGTAAGTACGTCGATCTCGGTGGAAGATCATGGCAAGTTTGTCAGCCTCTCAGATAAGCTGAAGCAGGAACGGTACTAGTTATTTTTCAAATTGAATTTGAACACGTAACGATTCGGTTTCTACCTCAGGTTTGGAGAGCACTGCTTTCTGAATTCCATAATTTCGCACCGCCAGGGTACTTGCAGTGACCGCGAAAGCTAATGCCCTTTCGAGATCGCCCGTTTCCGTGAATCTTGCGGCGAAGGAGGATAGCATGATGTCGCCTGCTCCCGTCGTATCCGCCACTTTCACATTGAAAGGTGATGCTCTCAAGCGGAGTTCCCCACGTTCATAAACCTCGACATGAGAAGGACCCGAAGTAACTAGAAGTGTATTCACGAATTTGGACAGTTGGCTGATTGCGGAATCTTTGTTGCTCATGCCTGACCAAGCTCCCAGTTCTTCTTGATCCGCCTTCAAAACATCGACCCCTGCGAGAGATGAGATATCTAGCCCAGACCTCATTCCTACTTCGCCGGTCTTTTTGTCAAACCTCCTTACGAATCCCTGGGAGTCGACGCAAACATACTCGAACTCCTTCGAGATTCTTTCTAAGAGTGGAAGAGAAATCTCCCCAGCGACCGGATTTAGCACAAGAGCTCTTGAGACCGAAGGATCAGTCAAGTATGCCCCAAAATCTCCTATGCTCAACTCCCTGCATCTAGCTGCGAGCCAAAGGCGTCGGTGCTCTCCCGACCGATCTATTCTGTAACTGGTTGTCTTGAAGCCAGGAGAGACCCACCTGTAGACGTTGATGCCAGTCTTATCTTTGATTATGCGAGCGTACTCGTCTGGAAGATCTTCCCCGACATGTGTTACGATCTCCGGCTTGTAACCTAAACTCGCGAGGGCGATCGATGAGTAAGATGGAGCTCCTCCAAGAGCCTTCCGAGGGATTGTTTGGCCAGGCTGATCTATGATTGCATCTACCACAATATGACCTGCGATGATTATCCCAAAATCCAGACCGCGGTTCTTTTCATCCTCGCCCATGAGATCTTCCACCTCAAGAATTTGGAGGATAGAAGTTACAGGGCAATGAAGAGACTTTCGACGCCGTCTAAATGCCTAGGAGCTCATCTCGAATGAAGCTCTGCGAGAGAGGAATTTGGGAAGGGGGAGTGGCGCCGTCGGCCTTCCTCCGGACGCAGTAGAAATTTCTTTCTTCAATTCCGAGGAGCTCATTTGTCTCTCCCCTGTAGCGCGGATTCTCACCATGAAGGTAGAAGGATTTTGATCCTCTTTCTCCCCGACGACAATGATGTAAGGCACCCATTCCTTTTCAGCGTCGCGAATCCTTCTGCCCACGCTTTCCTCTCTATCATCAAGGTCGACTCGGATGTGGGATGTTTCAAAATCCTCGGAGATTAACTTGCTAGCATCTACAAATTTCTGGGAGACCGGTATCAACCTGATCTGCGAGGGGCATAACCACAAGGGGAGAGTTCCCACCTTACCCGTCGCTAGCATTTTCCCGGCATTTTCCAATAAACCGAAGATGACTCGCTCAATAGCTCCAGAAGGAGAGTTGTGCAAGATCATGGGAGTTTCCTTTTTTCCTGTTTCGTCAACATATTGGATCCCATATCGTTCTGCGTTCTCGATGTCGATCTGGTCTGTAGACAACGCAGATGCCTTGTCGAGATTGTCGATGTAATTGAATTCCCACTTTAGCACAAAGTAGAAGATTCTCTCCCTCCACATTTCGACTATTGCGGGACGGCCATGCATCTTGATTAGCGAGGCAATGAAGCTCTTGTTCTCCCTGTAAAATTCTTCAGTAAAACGGATAGCCAACTCATAGTCTGAGCTAGCAAAACCAATCTCCCGAAGAACACTCTGAGATAGCTCGAAACGTTTGGGGAATTCCTCTTTTGCCTGCTCCATATTCCGAACAATGGCGTGACAATCAGGCATCGTGAAAGCTCTTAACCGCCTCAAACCGACGAGCTCACCGCTCTTCTCTCTCCGGAAAGAGTATCTGGTGAGTTCGTAAAGCTTCAGCGGCAACTGTTTGTACGTGAGCTGCAGATCCTTTGCTATCAGAAACTGGCCGAAACAGGCTGCAAACCGAAGAAAATACTCCTTTTCATCAGATTTTACAATGTACTGTCTTGCCGGAAAACGATTCAGATAGCTAGCAAGTGCCGGATGCTCCAAATCGTACATGATGGGAGTTTCGACCTCTACCCCGCCATACTCCTGCACTCTCTGGGTGACGTATTTCTCCAAAAGAGACTTCACCATCCTACCTTTCGGGTAAAAGCGCATGTTTCCCGGATCTGAAGCAGGTTCATAATCCACGAGCCCCAACTTTTTCATCAAGTTGACGTGAGGAGGCACTTGCTGAACCGCCCTAACTTTGGCGGTCTCATAGTTTTTCAGCTTCTCCAGTTGCTTCTGCTTGGAAAAGTCATATTCAGCCACTGGGGTCAGGCTGCCCTCAAGATCAATGACGTACCACTGGGAGCGAAGAGTGTCCTCAGCTTTGAGAGCGGCCGATACTACTTCCTCCTTCTTTCCTGATTTCTCTCCAAGACCCAGTGATGCAATCGGCTCAAAGTATTTGGATTGTTCAGCAAGTGGATGGCCTTTGACTTTCATGGAGAACGCCTTGTTCCAACCGAAGGGCACGTGGTGAACCGTTACGCCCATCCCCTCGATTCTCGTCTCTAGTTTCGCAAGTACTTCCTTCGCCGAAGTGGGCGAAGCGAGATGATTGCTTAGATGTGCGTAAGGATACAAGACAAACGAATCACATTTCAGCTGGTTCCGGGCTTTCTCTACTTCCAATACACACTGCTCGACAACAGAGTCATCGTCACCTTCTTCGACACTTACGAGAAGGAGCACGGAATTGCGGATTAGTCGCGTCTCGGTGGGGGTCTCTTCCGCGCTCGGAATTTCTTTCTTGATCGGCTTGTACTCTATTTCATCACAGTGGAGTTGCAGAATTTTCAGGGAAAGTCGCACTCCGGCTTGCTATTTTAGGTCAGAACGGCCTTACTTGAACCGAAATCGGTCAAGTTCTCGTCCCTTTTTGGTAGCCTTTTTCCATACCTTGTAATGCTCATGACAGAGGTAAACTCTACGATCTCCCGCAACGCTCAGACCACTTCCTGAAAGTTGTTCCCTACTTATCGAACGTTCCGCGGGATTTGCACAACCGGCAACCGAACAATTGACCCCCTTTCCGATTTTTCCCAAGATGGTCTCAACGGTCTAATCGAAAGAGTATGGATTTCGCTTTGCCCCATAAGTGCTGGAGCTCGTTAAAATCAAAACCATACGAGCAGTCTATAAAAGCGTACTAATTTTTGAAATCTACAACGGGTCGAACGCCCTACGGTTCTAAACAAGCTTCGAAGCCAGATCTCTCCAGTTGTCGAATCAATAGGCAAAGGTTTGGGGTCCACTGGTCTCTCTCCCACTTTCTGGACCTTTCTGGGTTTTGCCTTCTCTGTCATAGCAGGAGTTCTATACGCCGTCCGACCCTCGCAACCCTATCTGGGTGGGCTCTTGCTCATAGTCTCCGGAATTTTTGACGTACTAGACGGAGCAGTCGCCCGTGTAACGAACCGGGTTTCCAAATCTGGAGCTTTCAATGATTCTACTCTCGATCGACTTGCCGAACTCGCGGTGTACGCGGGGATCATTTATGGAAATTATTCCTCGAATTCTCCATTAATCGTTCTCATGGCTCTGGGGTTCTCCTTGCTGGTAAGCTATACCAGGGCCAAAGGTGATTCGCTGGGAGTCTCCCTATCCGGAATAGGTATAGGTGAAAGAGCAGAACGTCTGATAGTCTTGATAGTATTCTCGATCCTAGGTTACGTCTGGATCGGGGTCGCGATAGTACTAATCCTGGCGTTCGTGACCTTCGTACAGAGATATCTTGCGATCTTGAAAAAGTTACAATACTGATACCTTGCTAGTAAGATTGCCGTCGCTCGTCCTTAGCTCTTACTTTGACCAGTCCGTAATGAACGGCGCAAGAAACACAGTAGTACTTTATCGTAGTCGGAGCAGCGATGTAAGCTCCAGCCTGTCGGAGCTCTCTAGCCAAGGTAGGTTCTACGAGACTAACTCTGGACGTCATTTTCTTTGCCTTGTCTATGGGAGTCTCCCTACCACAATTACTGCACTGAACAGTCCCGGAGCTTCCCTTCCCGCCCTTGGCGCGCCCCCGGCTCTTTCGCTTCTTCGTCATTATAGCCCAAGTAAGTATCTGCTAGGCTTTAAACTTTGGAGTAGCGCATTGACAAAAAACTGGCTGAGTTAGGCAGAAGATGACTCTACAATCAGTCGAAACGGGCGACCAATACGACGAACCCGACGAAAATCATCAAAGCAGCCATGAAGTAGAATATCGGCACCAGCTGAGGAATAAGAACTGTTTGCGAAATGTCGTAGGCGAAAGCTCCCCCAAGCAGAATGCAGATCAACGCGATCACCCGAAGGAACGCACTAATCCGCTGCTGAGTATTGCTCAGAGCCTTCGACATTTGAAGTTCCTCGACAAGAACCGATTTTTAGCGTATTAACGTTTTACGTGAATCACTAAAGACGACTAAAGGGATCGCGCTTCTTGCATTTTCTCTTTGAGATAATTATCAACGATGAAGGTCAAACCAAATTTCGAGAAAGCCTCAAGTTCACTCTTTCTCTTTATCTTTAGAAAGATGTCAAGCTCTCTTTGCCAGACGCCTCCGTGGTATCTCGGATCCTTCTTTAGCTCCTGAGCACGCTTGACGTCAGCCTCGGTCATGGGATCGGTCGGCAGTTTGTACTTCACGATGTCACTGGCCCAGACTCCGATCCATTTGGCGGTCGGGACTGTGAGGTCGCGGAGATGCGCTGCATTGGCGGAACCGCTAATGATCACCATCGCGATGTGCTCGCCATACACATCGCCATCGCTCATGACGTAGACGGGCAAATTAAGCTCCTTGTTCAGACGTTTCAGCATGTAGCGGGTAGATCTCGGTGCTTGCCCGGAAGTGTCAATGAGGATCGCCTTGTACTTCTTCTCGACCTGCTCTTCGACAAACCTAGTGAAAATCCCCCCCTTCTCAACAGCAATGACCATCTCGGCGGAGGTGTCCACGAATTCCGCAGTGCTGAGAGAGGGCCCAATGAGATAACCATCAGGGTGCGAAGAAAGATTTAGGCGCCTGCCCTCAAAACGGGGCACAGTGTACTCTATTGTGAGATCTCCGAAGATCGCGCTCCTCTCTTCGGGATAGATCTTGAACTCTTCTCTGGCTCTCGAAAGGACCGTTTCCAGGTCGGTGATGATTTCGTCCGACTCCGCCTGGTCGACAAACTCCATTGCATCGGCTTGTGAGGAGTAGTATGCGTCTCGAAGGGTCGAAGTCTTGCCCTGTTGAACCAGCTTGTCTGCAAAGTAGGCAAGCCAGAGCATCTGGGTGAACGGTCTGATATGCTTAATGTTGCCTGCGGACCGTTTTACGTTTACTTTGTCTAGGATGTACTGTTTCAGCTTTGGGTCGTAGACTATGTTACTGACGGAGCGACTGGGAAATAGGAACTCCGGAAATTTGGATTGATCCAGATCCTCGTAAGTCTTAGCCCCGAGCTCTTTTAGCTCTTTCAGGAGCTGCTCTCTACGAGCTGTCGCCAAATTCTTCGAGACTTTGCTGGGCATTTCCTTCTTGGCCTACTTTTTTCTTCGAGCGAGCAGCCACGTCTTTAGCCACCGCATCATTGACCTCTTTGGCAGTCTCTTCACTGATCGCATTGTCGGATTCCGAACCGGGCTCGATCGCGACATCGCTTCCGAGAAGCTTTTTGTAATTCGGAGGCTTCCTTTTCCCCGAAAGATCGGTCGAAAACTTGGCAATGAGCGGCAGATACTTTCCGTAAATGTTCATCCTCTTTTTCTGGAATTCCATGGAGCCCTTTCTGGAGACATAAGCAGCGAGTTTTCTAAGCACCTCACGCGTACCATTCTTCAGTTCTCTCTCAAGTTCTGGTCTGTCCGCTAGGAATTCCTTTCCAACCGTTTTGAAGGGGACTTTGGTCGAGCACACATGTGTTATGACCACCACCGGAGCCTCCTGGGGGATTTTGTACCGTTTCCAGTCAATCTCTTCCTTGATGATTTTGTAAGCCACATCGTTTCCTTCATCGTAAAGCAAAGGAATACGATTTGCAAAGCGCAGTAATTTTACACCTGGTTCGATTGAACCACCACCGTACGCCAAGCCCACTTCCACAATGAAGGGATAACCAGAGTACGCAGAGGGCGGCCGAATGCACATCGCGACAAACTCCGGCGACAATTCTTTCATAATCCCGGCTTGCATGATCTCCTCTCCCAGAGGAGAAAGGCAGGATGCATCTGGGGGAAGAAATTCCTCAAACAATGGAAGTGAATTAACGAACTTCACCACGTCCTCATTCCCTAGACTCTTGGGTTTCCGAGAGGGATCAAACCCGGCAAAAGTGAGAAATTTTTTCGCTGTCTTTTCTCCAACCCGGTGAAAGTTGGTTGTCATGAATCGTTCCAAAGTTGCTTCGTTGGACTGCTTTACGAGGCGTCTCAAGGCTTCCACATCGATTCCGTACGGGTGGGGGAGTGTCTCGCCCGGTGGAGGCGGGACGGCTGTGGTGCCTCTCTTGAACGAGAGGACGTTCGTGTCCGGATCTATAAGAGTGATATCAGCATAAGGAGTAACTAGGGCGGTCTGTTTAAAATAATCCTGAATCTTCTGGCTCGCTCGGAAATAATCCCCCATTAAGGTAAGCTGTACAGAAGTTCCTGTACCATCCGAAGGGATTGTCTCATGTTTCAAAATGACCGGCTTGTTTTCTTGAATGTCGATCAGCATATCCATGACATGACTCGTTTTTCCGTCAAAACACGAAGAAATGGTGACCGGCCGGTTCGTTGTGATCTGGGCATAAAGGATCGCCATGGTACCTCCCATGCCGAACATCCCTCTAGACTGCTTGAGTTTGTACTTTGACCCGTAAAAGACTCTCCCGAACGCATTTGGGAGATGCTTTGCCTCAATTCCCGGTCCATTGTCCTTGACCGTCAGAACATACGCTATCCGGTCCCCAGACCTAATTCCCTCTGGAGCGAGCTCAATTTTCACCGTGACTTCGGGGAGTATCGAAAACTGCTCGCAAGCATCCAGACTGTTCTCTACGAGTTCCCTGACGGACGTGTAGAGCGCCCTAGAATCGTTACTAAAGCCTGCGAGGTCACGGTTCCGGTAGAAAAATTCGCTCGGAGAAATCTCAGAATAAGTGACTTTCTGTTGGCTGGCAACCATGCTAGGAGTTCAAATCCAGCGGCAAATCAAGCATTTTAGAATCTAGACGAAAAAACAAAGAGGAAGGACGCAGGGTATTAGGCCATCTGTGATAAAAATATTCCCGAGGCGCGATGTCTCCGATTTTCGGATCTAGTTCTGCTCAGGTGGTCTTTGAGCTTCCCAGAGTTGCATCCTGTCGAGCTTTCTCTTGGTTCTGTATTTTTGCAGCAATTCGTAAGTCGCCTTGTGAGTTCCGCCTTTTGCGAGTTTGTCAATCGCCTCTTTGGCGATCTTAGAATCCTCCGGATCCGCGATTATCGCCACTGTGTGTCCGTAGATGGAAATCTCAGACTGAGTTAAGTCTTCAATAATCTTCCTCGCTTTCCCATCGGCGCCTATGAGGCGACTTTTTATCCGAACTAGAGCATTTTCCGACTTACCGGCATACTCCCGCAAATCGACCAAAGTCAGAATCCGTTCCTCTTGAAGGAGAGTGAATGCTCGCTGGGGCGAAAAGCCTCGAGCTATAGCCGAGACAATGTCGTATGCTTTGAAGGGATTGGCTTCGAGGAGAGCCTCGGGCTTGTAACTGATTCTGGTCTCTCCAGTTTTGCCGTCAATGTCCAGAGTCACCCCACATCGCCTTTCAATTTCGTTTTTCACGAGCCCCTCCTTACCAACGAGCGCCCCCACCCTCTCGAGAGGCACTCTCACTATCTGTTCCGAGCTCAATTTTGTACCAACCGGTCAGTATTCTCATTTACAGCTATCTCGTTCTCAACTGTAGGACTTCTCCCTCGGACCCTGCGGAAGAGCTTTTCCACATCTTCTTCAACGTTAATCCCCCTTCTCTGAAAGAACCGGTTGATGTTGAGAATATCTCTTCTTAGGTATTCTTCCGCTTGAGGATGCGCCGTTGAAACGGCTGAGCCAAAGTCAAAGAAGATAAGTTTTCTATCCAATTTCATAATGTTGTATTCCGAGAGATCTGAGTGAACCAACTCTGCTTTCTGGAAGATTAGTTTCATGGCTCTTATGACTGAAGCGTAATCAGCCTTGGTGGGGTTGGAGTCAATTAATCTGGGGGCCGGAATCCCGCCCTTCCCGACGAACTCCATGACCACCACATTCCCCTGAAAAGCCAGAGGCTTCGGAACTGAGACTCCCGCGTCCATCGCTTGTTTCAGGTTGATGTACTCCTTTCGCGCCCACACCTCCGCAATCCCCCTGCTGTCTTTTCGAATCTTGCTGAATCGAGGGTCACCCTCAATGTATTGCAGTCTCTTTTTGTAATCTGAGGAAGCCACTAGATAGATCTTCACCGCCACATCTGTTCCATCTCCTTTCACTCCCCAGTATACTCTTGCTTCCTTGCCAGAGCTGATCACCCCATTGAGGTACGAAAATTCTTCTTGGTTCGCGAGATCATACAGAATCATCAGAGTCTTGCGGTCGAAGACTTCTTCAAAAACCGACCTTTCTTCCTCGTTTTTGAGAATGACCCGATCCCTTTTGTCTATCCGTTCAGCTTCTTTGTGAAACTTCTGGAGATTCTCCTCCCCAGGTTCATCTCTCTCTCGAATATATTTCAAACGGGAATCGGGCTGCCTTGGAACTTGAACGAGGTTCGCAAAGGGAAAAAGCTTGCTCTGAAAGTCAGTAGAAAAAGTATGCCGGCTTGCAAGGTATCGAGGAACTGCATATCGCCCTAATTAGACTTCTATTGTCCTCGCCATCAGCAATGCTTTTGCCCACTAGTCGAGAGGTTATCTAGACAGAAACCATGCACTCATTACTGGCGATAACGGTTTCATGATTTCCATCGCTATTCCAGATTCGATGTTTCTTGAAGAGGATACTGTTCGAGAAAAAACAACAAAAATCGGTCTGATCGCTCGCTCCGCCTCGATCTTTGGCGTCGAAAGAATCTACATCTATCGGGACATGTCGAAGAACAACGAGGCTGATTATGAGCTTGCTAAGGTCATTTTTGAGTATGCGGAAACGCCTCAGTATCTGCGTAAACGACTCTACGGAAAACGGAAAGAGCTGGAATACGCAGGGCTCTTGTTTCCCTTGCGTATTCCATCTCACCTCAAAGATTACGCCGTGGAACCTAACGAGCTGCGAGAAGGTGTTGTTGTCCTTCAGAATGGGGAGCTCATGGTGGACATTGGCGCGAAAGCACTCTGTATGATCGACGGAAGGGTGCACGAAGGGCAGCGGGTGACAGTCAGGGTCACCTCCCTCGATCCTCTCATGGCACGTCAAGTCGAGAGACCTTCCGAGGCATATTGGGGCTACGAGATCAGGCGGGCTCCATCGCTCGCGCGCTTTCTCAAGAGTTCCAGTTTTGAATTGCTCATTCTGACTTCCCGCCTTGGAGCGAGTATAGATTCAGTTTGGACGGAATTTTGCGAGAAGGTTAGATCAGCTCCCAGAATTCTGATCTGTTTTGGATCTCCCGAAGCTGGGCTTGACAAGATCCTGAGAGCGGAGAAATCCAAGATCAGTGATTTCACTTCGCTGTATCTCAACACTTTTCCCCACCAACAAGTGGAGACGGTCAGGCTGGAAGAAGCAATTTTGGGAACTCTTTCTTTATTGAATGTGGCCTCAAAGATCAGCACAAGCAGCTAGTAACACAATGAGCCTTTCTTCTCAGCCATCTAAAATTTGTAAAAATCCAATTTTATCGCTAAACGCTTAAAAACAATAATCAGCGAAGTCGTGCAGTACGGCGTTTTTCAGATGGGTCATCGTAAGCATAGCACTCCTAGGCGAGGCTCTCTCGCGTTTTCTCCCAGAGCCCGTCATCAAGTGCTTGTCCCCAGAGTGAGAAATTGGACTACTAGAGGGATCGACAAACCAACTCTGGGGGGTTTTCCACTTTTCAAAGTGGGCATGGTTCAGGTTGTCACACTTGACGATCGGGAGAAGACCCCGAACTTTGGAAAACCGATGTTTAATCCCGCCACGGTTCTATCGGCGCCCTCTGTAACTGTTTATGGTTTTAGGGCCTACGCTCGCAAGAACGGAATTGATTTTGCGCTCGCAGACGTTTTTGCCAACAATCTTCCCGCGGAAATTAAAGAGAGATTGTCGTTTGATAGAAACTCGAAGGATTCTGGATTCTTCGATGCTTCGTTGAAGAAGACAGCGGACTTGTTGCCAGAAATTGTAAAATTCTCGGCAATCGTTGGAGTTAATCCGAGCGAGACGGGGCTCGCTAATGGCAATCCCCAGATTCAGGAAATGGATGTCGTGGGGGGTAATGCCAAGGCTCAATTTGAGTACTTGAAGGGAGTGCTAGGGAATGTGGTCAAGGCGGCCGAATATTTCAAGCCTGGAACTTTCATTGATACCATAGCTATTACCAAGGGAAAAGGATTCGAAGGAGTAATCACTAGGTTTGGAGTCAAGCGCAAGCAGCACAAATCTCGTAAAACCGTAAGAGAAGTCGGTGTCATCAGTCCTTGGCACCCCGCGACGGTGATGTACACTGTGCCTAGAGCGGGACAAATGGGTTTCCATCAACGGATTGACAAAAACAAGCGCATACTGGCAGTATCGAATGCCCAGCAGAACCCGATAACGCCCAGCGGAGGGTTCCCACACTTTGGAGATGTCCGAGGTGACTACGTCATTGTCCGAGGATCGGTCCCGGGGCCCACGAAGAGGATGGTAGACATGAGATTGCCTCTTTATCCTAGAAGGCAAAAGGTCCAGATTCCAAAGATCGTAGAGATCAACATCGCCGGAAAGCCGATGCCGATTGTGACATTACCGGCCGCTAAGTGATGCTTATAATGCAAGCCAAGGTTCTGAATTTGGAAGGTCAGGAGGGAGATTCCTTCGATCTCCCCTCGATCTTTGAGACGCCACTGCGTGAGGATGTGATCAATCGAGTCTTTGTTGCACAAGCTTCTCACGGAATGCAGCCTCAGGGTAGGGATCCATTGGCTGGTGAACGTACGACCGCAGAATCTGGTCACCCACCTACTGGAAGGGGTATTGCAAGAATCCCCAGGGTTAAGGGAGAAAGGTACGCGAAATCTGGGATGGCAGGAGCTGTAGCGAGTATCGTCCACGGTAGGCTACCTCAACCTCCGCGATCAGAGAAGGTACTGCGAAAAGAGATCAACTCCAAGGAAAGGTATCTCGCCGTGGCTTCGGCAATTGCAGCGACCGCGGATAAAACCTTGGTCCAGAAAAGGGGTCACAAGTTTACTTCCAATCTTCCGATTGTCGTGTCTGACGATCTTGAGAAGATTACCAAGGCACGGGATTTGAAGAAATTTTTAGCTGCGGTGGGTGCCGACCAGGATGTTGTCAGGGCTGGAGAACGGAAGAAAAAGGTCACAAGTAGCCTTTCGAGGAGATCGAGACCAGGCGCGGGGCCTCTCATTGTTGTAAAAAATCCTTCAAATTTGCGAAACGCTTCGAAGGCGTTTGCGGGCGTGAGAGTTACTTCCAGTGCGAGTCTTTCCGTTTTGGACTTGGCGCCCGGATCAGTCCCAGGCCGTCTGACGATCTGGACGAAAGAATCTTTGAATGGGATTTCTAGAAACGTCCTAAAAATTGGCGATAACTGAACTTGAATCCGGAAGACGCCCTAAAAGTTGTGTTTCGACCTTACGTGACTGAAAAGACCTTTGATCTCATTGAGAGACAGAACAAGATATGTTTTCTTGTTGATGTGAAAGCCTCGAAGAAGAAAATTAAGAGCGCGATTGAAACGCTCTATCAGGTGAGAGTCCAGAGTGTTAACACTGCGATTACAATCATCGGGAAGAAGGCTTTCGTGAGATTGGCTCCCGAAAGCTCGGCAACTGATTTGGCTTCCAAGCTAGGCCTGGTGTAAATTTCTTGGGTAAACGAATTCTTCAGAGGCACCGTGGGAAGGGAGGCCTGCAGTACCGGGCTCCCCAAATTGGGAAGTTTGCAAAGGTACGTTATCCGTTCATTCCTCAGGGTCAGACAGCCGAGATGAAGGTGCTGGACATTGTGCACGAAAGAGGGCGAGCTTATCCGCTTGCAGAGCTAGATTACTCTGGTAAGAAGTTCTACATTCCTGCCGTCTCAGGCACTACGGTAGGATCGGAAATTCAAATCGGCCCGCAAGCTAGTGTAGCTTCGGGAAATGTTCTGCCGCTCGCGAGCATACCTGAAGGAACCGCGATTTGCAATATAGAGAGATATTTGGGAGATGGAGGCAGACTCGTTAGGCAGGCGGGAGAATCTGCTATACTTTTTGCCAACACTCCTCAAGGTTCAACGATAAGAATGCCCTCGGGACGCACGACGATTCTCTCGCCCAAATGCCGTGCTTCTATTGGGATAGTGAGTGGTGGTGGGAGGGTCGAAAAGCCGTTTCTCCGTGCGGGAGCGAAATACCATCTCATGAAGTCCAAGAACAAGATGTATCCACGTATGCGAGGTATTGCCATGGCTGTGGTTTACCACCCGTTCGGAGGAGGCAGGCACCAGCACCCGGGTAAGTCAACCTCCACATCTCGAAACGCTCCACCTGGCAGAAAAGTTGGAAACATTGCACCGAGGAAGACCGGAAGGAAGAGAATAGTTAGGGCGGAAGATAAACGGGAGTAGAATGTAAATGCCAAGAGAATTCAAGTACCGTGGGTATTCCTTGGAACAACTTCAAGGGATGTCGTTCGAGTCGTTCCTCGGTCTATTGCCTTCTAGACAAAGAAGATCTTTGAATCG
The DNA here is from genome assembly GCA_030043455.1 of Nitrososphaerales archaeon. The sequence continues at coordinate 17,221 of JASHXQ010000211.1, forward strand.
GGGAATATCGGATGAAAAGAAAAAGCTGATCGAGGAAACCCGTCTCGCAAAGGACGGCAAGGTGAAGAACCCGATCAAGACGCATGCAAGAGACATGGTGATCTTGCCCTACATGGTGGGATTGAACATCCAGGTGCACTCTGGCCGTGAGTTTGTTCCACTCGAAGTGAAACCTGAGATGGTCGGTCGATATATCGGGGAGTTCGTCATTACCAATAAGAAAGTAGTACACGGCACTCCGGGTATTGGGGCATCTCGGTCAAGTCTTTACGTACCGCTGAAGTAATCTTGCAAAGAATCTCATCAAAAAAATTCTGAAAGAGTTTCCAAAGGGGTTCATGTGTTACAGCAAGGTATTTATCCGCTGATGAAAAGAGGCCCCTTTCTACAACCGCGATAAGTGTTAAACAGGTTTGCCGCTTTACAAGTACTCTTTCCAGAATTACGATCCGCTTCTTCACATCAAAGCCTCGGGGCGAGAAGTGGATGTCTCGCCAAAAACGGCGAGGGAAGTTTGCAAGTTTATCAAGGGGATGTTTTTGAGAGACGCGAAAGAGTACCTGGAAGCAGTAGAAGAGAAGAAAGCTGCGATTCCTTTCAGGCGCTTCAAGCGAGGGGGAGCCCATCGCTCGGAAATCAACGGGTTTCACGCTGGGGGTTATCCTGTGAAAGCGGCAGCCAAGGTTTTAGAAGTTTTGAACAATTTGGAAGCCAATTCCGAGTTCAAAGGGCGAGATTTGGACCGGATGAAAATCATCCATGCTAGTGCTGCCCGCGGGAGGGTCATCAAGGGGTATACCCCTAGAGCGCAGGGTAGGTCCTCGCCGTCCTTCAATACTTTGGTTCATATCGAGCTCGTGGCGACAGAGGCTTAGAATGTCTTGGCAACCACCACGATCACCACGACCAAAAAAGTCCTCAACAAGTTTGAACGCAATGCCGAGATCGATGAGTTTCTCGAGAAATCCCTGACAGAAGCCGGGTATGGCGGTGTCGACATTACGACCTCGCCGGTTGGAACAAGAATCACTCTGTTTGTCCAGAGGCCCGGTCTCGTTATTGGCAGGCGAGGGATGGGCATCCGGGACCTCACGGAAAAACTGGAGAAGAGATTCGGCCTGCCGAACCCCCAGATTTCCGTGGTGGAGGAAGAGGTTCCCGAGCTAAACCCTAGGATAATGTGCTCCCGTATAGCCCAAACAGTCGTAAGAGGCACAGCGTTTAGGCGGGCGGCTTTGTGGGCCATGAATTCCATGATGAATGCTGGTGCACTCGGTGTAGAGATTACAATCGCTGGTAAGCTTCGTAGTGAGAGAGCTCACTTCGAGAAGTACGTCTCCGGGGTTGTACCGAAGAGTGGCGAAACTGCCGATCGTATAGTAAGGCGAGCCACGACAGATGTTCTTTTGAAAATGGGTCTATACGGTGTGAAGGTAAGTATCGCGATTAAAAATTCGATTGCTCCCGACGTAGAATTGCTGGAACCTGCAGCGCCCGCGGCCGAAGCAACCGGTGAAGAAACCTCGGTCCAGGGTGAAAAACCAGAAGCAACTCAGGAGCAAACTCGCCCAAAGGAAGCTTCGGCCCCTAGGTCCTCTCGACGTAGTTCGACGAGTAAAAAGGAGTCAAAGAAAGAAGTTGAAGCGACTCAAAACTAAAGAGCTATCCGGCCTGTCCGAAGGGGACTTGGTCACACGGCTTAACGATCTTCGTGCCCAGTTGTCGCGTTTGAGGTCAAGCGCGGCCCGTGGAACCCTAAAGAAAGAACTCGGAGAGATCAAGACAGTTCGTAGAAATATTGCGAGAGTCCTGACGGCACTGAACGTGCAGCGGAGAACCGCTCCTGTGCCGATAAAGGAGACTCCACTAAAGGAAGTATCCGAGACACCAAAAAGCTAGAACGGATCAATTGTTGAATGAGGTGGAGACCTAGATTGTATTCAGGAATATTGATAGGAAAAGAAGTGGAAGTGCTCGCTTCTCGTGACAGTACTATGTTGAAACTTAAGGGCTTAGTGATTGACGAGACCAAGAATCTGCTCGTATTGAGGACAAACTTCGATCGAGAGGTAAAGGTTCCCAAGTCAATCGTTAGTATCGGCTTGGCGACAAACAAGGGAGAGGCTATTGTACTTGAGGGTTCAAAGCTGATTGGCACACCATCTGATCGAATAAAAGGTTAGGGCGAGTATGTCTCAAGTAAGAAACATTGGGCTAAATGTAAAGCCACCGGCGAAGCAGTGCGAGGATCCAAACTGCCCCTTTCATGGATCTTTGAAAATCAGGGGAAAACTTCTGACGGGGAAGGTAGTGAGCGTTTCTGCGAAGAATCTCGCAGTCGTCCAGAGAGAGTCAACTCAATTTAACAAAAAGTATCTCAGATATCTGAAGAAGAGGCACAAGCTCCATGCCCATCTGTCTCCCTGTTTTGACTTGAAGCTAGGGGACACTGCCACCGTGGCCGAGTGCAGACCTATTTCCAAAACAGTATCTTTCGTTGTTGTGGACCGAGTTCGTCCGACCGTTGCCGCGGTTGCGGTCGCGAAATAGAATAGGAAAGTTGAGTCTTTTTTGTCGACCAAGTCAAGAGCAGTTTCAGCCAAAGGAGTATCTGAGTTTAAACTCTACATCACGCGATCCGTTCCGGTCAACGCTATCATTACTTGCGCGGACAATACGGGTGCGAAAACTCTCCGAGTTGTAAACGTAACGCGCTATCACGGGAGGTTGAAAAGAGTCCCAGCCGCTTCCGTAGGCGACCATATCACAGTGGTGGTCAAGCGAGGTCCGCCGGAGCTGAGGAAGCAAACCTTTGGAGCTGTGATTATTCGGCAAAAATATCCTGTGAAGCGGATCAGTGGTCAAAGAATCATGTTTGAGGATAACGCTGCGGTGATCATTACACCGGAGGGAGATCTCAAGGGCACTGACATCAAGGGTCCAGTCGCCGCTGAAGCTGCAGAACGATGGCCGAGGATTGCCAATTTGGCAACAATGATTGTTTGAAATTAGAAGTGAACCTTTGTTGAAAATATCTGAGGGATCGTCCAAACCAGTTAAGGTGAGAAAGGCCTTTGCGAATGCTCCTGCTAGTGAGCGAGGTCTCCAGCTGTCGAGAGCAATGTTAGCTACCGATCTGAAAGCAAAATACGCTACTAACTCGGTGCGGGTGAGACCTGGAGACAGTGTAAAGCTGGTGAGAGGAGAATATGCGGGCGTCGAGGGTAAGATCCAGAAAGTCTTTCCTTTGGAAGGAAGAATCACAGTGGAAGGTGTGACAAGGGAGAAAATTGCGGGTGGCACCACGCCCTTGCGAATTCATACTTCTAATGTTGTAGTTACTAGCCTGAATCTGGATGACAAGTTTCGAAGGCAAAAACTCGAAGGATCGTCCTAAATTATCAGAATTGAGGAGTTTGTTATGGCTAAGAAAAGCGGCAGTCTGAAAGCGAAAAGATCAGCGAGTCCGGAATTCTGGCAGATTTCCAGAAAAGACAAGCGATTCGTGGTGCGCACCTCCCCCGGGGCGCACGCCAAAAAGTACAGTTATCCGCTGCTAGTGGTTCTGAGAGACGTGCTGGGACTGGCAACGACCCGTCGTGAAGCCCTTTCTGTACTGAACGCCGG
>JASHXQ010000212.1 GCA_030043455.1 Nitrososphaerales archaeon
TCCTCTTTCGAAACTCCCACGTATTCTGTCATCGGATCGAGGTACGGGAGGTAGACAGCGCTGGCTTTCCTTGCGAGCTCCAACGCAGCATTTCGATCCCTGGAGATAATCGTTCCCGGGACGCATCCAATTTCGACCTCTCCGGGGTTGCGAGCTACAGTATTAGCTCCTGAGCGGACCAGCTCCCTGATGTGAGCGAGGTAAGTGCCGTTGGTGATGCTGCTGACCATTATCCCGGAGACCTCTTTCATCGTTCCTGCCAGTTTGGCCATTCTCGGCCCAAAGCTGCCGATCCACAGTTCCGGAGAGTGGGGTGCGGAGTACTTCCAGCGGAATCGAGCATCAGCTTTGACCTTGAAGATCTTGCCATCATATTTGGAAAAAGTTCCGGAGAACATGCCGTGGATGATTTCCACAGCTTCCTTAACTGCGGTCATCGGTCGGGGGGTCGCAATATCAAAGAGATCATGAAAGGCACCCCTCCCGATCATGATGAAGGAGTCTCCATTCATCTCTTCGTTCAACGAACCCAGATAGCTCGCGATGAGTGCAGGGTGCATGTGGTACGGGTTGACCACGCCCGGCCCTGCCTTGATCCCACTGCCTTGAAGCTCCGGCGCCATCGCAAACAACACCGGGAAGGCTGGTTTGAACAGTAAATCGTCGTACACCTGCACCATGTCGAATGCGTATTTCTTGGCGAGCTTCGCACATCGAACATAGTGCTCAAACGGCTGACTCGCTTGAAATGCCAGACCGAATTTCGGGCGTCTGGAGGACGATTCCAAATTCTCCTGCACGTTAATCGCTGACGACTTATATCTTCTTCAGGCACGGGCCGATCCCTTGAAAAATGTGAAAGGGGGTGGTTGAATTCGAAGCACTATTCCCTTGCACTACGACAATCACAGCCACATAATTCTGGCGAGCATCGAATCGATGGTGGACGCAGCGAAAAAAACCCAAGTTAGCCGGCTCTCTACAACGGAACACATTTCACAATTCACTTTTGCGCGCGAGTCAGTAAAATTCGGTTCGGTGCACGAGTCTGGTAGGATGTTTTCTTCTTTCGACGACTATCTGAACGAGTTTGAGAAAGTGAAAGGGTTCGATGGCGTCCAAGTGAGAAAGGGTCTCGAGGTTGACTATATCGGAAAGTACCAGTCTGAAATCGGAAGAGTGGTCTCCCGGAAAAAGTGGGATGTATTGCTGTGCTCAGTGCATGAATTGCCGGGTGGGATCGATCTCGAGGACAAGAGTTTGCCGCAGGACAAGAAGAGCGCAGATGAAAGGTGGAGGTGGTACGTCGAGACCCAAAAGGAAGCCATCAAGAGCAATTTCATACCCTTTGATGTTCTCACTCACCCGGAGAGGCTCGCCGTGGGAACCCCTTCGGCCCCGCGGGACTTTGAAGACTTGATAGTGGAGCTGTCCAAGGTGGCAAAGGAGCATGGAAAAGCAGTCGAGCTCAACGGTGCGGATCTTTCACGCACACCAGAACTAGTGCGAAAAGTAGCTTCGGCCTGTGCAAAGACGAAATGCAAGGTGAGCTACGGCTCAGACTCACACTATCCAGATCAGGTGTCGAGGAACTATAATCTCGCGCACGACTTGATTGAAGAGTTTCGTCTGGAAGTAATTTGAAAATAGAGCCACTAGCTAGCTTTACTGTTCAATCTCCCTTCGCTCGTTCATCACTACCGTTCGGGGAGTCCGGGCATATTCCTTCCGGGTCCACACAAGATAGTGTGATCGTAGTCCCAGTACCATCAGCGCAATTCCGGCGATGCTGAACGACATCCCCACGGCTTCTGAGTAAAAGTAGAGATTTGAGCCCCGCGAGAAAAAGTGCTCGATCGCCAGTGATAGAAAGGCGAAACTCAGCGAGATTGCCCCTCCAGTTACCATCTTCCAGCCTCGCTCGAGTCGTCCGAAGCGCATGTGGAAAAAGATTTTTGCCGCAAAGTATCCCAGGAAAATGGTTGCACAGACGGTAGCCAGATTTAGGGCGATCAGTATGTCAGATTCTGGTGGGGGAAGCAGTCGGCCAAAGTGGAAGAGGTTGAGAGTCAACAGCGATCACTTTATCCAAAATTATTTTTGGGCATAAGAGCTTGAGGTGGAAGCTGATCCGCAACCTTCTTCCGCCGGAGCTGAGCTACAAGATTTACCAAGTCGTTTTCTGATCCCACCGTGTTGGGAACAAAGCGCGCTTTCAAGTTCTCTGCAATCATAGATTCCACAGTGGCGCAGCCTTCCTTTCCGAAAAGATCATTCAGGATCGACCTGAGAATCTCCGGACGCCGGGCGACCTCGTTCCAAGAAATCCCGTCGGGAAGTTTTCCACGAACTAAGGGAATCAGATTAATGCCAAAACTATCGAGTGCCACCTCGATCGCTTCGATTACTTCGAATTCAAATTCTTTTTCAGACAGTAGAGCAGCACCGTGAATTTCGACGAGCTCACTTTGCGGCTGTACAATCATCCGGGAAATATTGGTCAGATTAAAGGCCACGGTCCTTCCCTTGTTAGTCAGCCGAAAGTTTACGATCCGGCAGACACTATTGGTCCGGATCATCTTGAAGGCCTTCTTCTCCAGGAGACCAATGTCGATCAGTCGCTTTTGCTCTTCCGACCAGGTAGACTGGGCGATTCCAGTTTTCTCTAAGACCGCTTCATTCGGCAGGTATCGCGACCCGTCTGGTTGAAACAAAGCCACCAAGATTTTGGACTGGATCGCGCTCAAGTGGGTTTTAATCAAGGACAAGGGAGGTAATGTATCATAGGATCGAGGTATCCGTATGATAACTTTTCGTTTGACAGTTCGCCCTGCGCGGCAAAAAGTCTCGTGGAGACCTAGTAGAGTTCGTCAATTGAGCGTGAAAATGTGAGGGAACTCCCGCTAATCTGAAATAAATGTTTACTGCACTATTACAGTAACTCCTTTTGACGCTGACCACACTCCGTCCCCCGGGGGATGTTACTGCTCGTGATGCGCTGACCTTGGTAAAGCGCGCCTCCGAGCTGAGGGGCCTCACTTTTGGGAATGGGATTGACAGCCTGCTTTCTGGAGGGCTGGCGTCAAACACGTTCAACTTTCTCTACGGACACCTCGCAGATTCCTGGATGAACATCCTCTGCGGGAATTTCGTGCGGGTCTTCAAGTGCAAGGCACTCTTCGTGGATGCCGCGAACTGCTTTGATCCGTACCTGATTGCTGAACGGTGCGCGCCGATCAAGTCGGAAGCGATGCTACGCAAGTTTCTGGAAAAGATCATCATCGTCAGGGCGTTCTCCTGCTATCAACTGAGAGCGGTCGTGATGAAGCAGATCGAGCAAAAGTACTTCCAGCAGTGGGAGGATATCCACGCGGTCTTTGTGACGGGGATCGATGCCCTCTTCAACGAAGAGGACAACCCCGCGGACGAGATCGAGGCCCTGCAGCTGCTCATGGCCAAGTCGTTGCGGGAGACAGCGACCCAAAAAAGAGGGAAGAGGCAGCCGCTGTTCGTGGTAGCTTCTTCAAAGACTTTCGTGAAACACTTTATCGAAAAGTCCGATACCTCGATCAAGCTCTACCAAGAGAAGGGAGGAAGGGAGATGGCGATGCTCTCCAAGCACTGGACGCAACAGTACACAGCTGCCAAACTGTAAGGGGTCTATGCCGGTAACGGCAGCTTCACAGTTTCTCCCAAATCATGAGACCGGTAAGCCGCAAGCACAATTTCGAGTGTTGCCCGCCCGTCGTCGAAATTGACCATGGGTCTCTTACCCTCCAAGATACATTGCAGAAAATGTCGCTGCTCGTGGAAATAGCCGAGGTCGTACCTTTCGTCTGGAATGGGAAAGGACCACCCGAGGTCATGTCCCTCGCTCGGCTGAAACATGGACTGTCCCACACTGCCATACCCGACGTGACTGTGCACTTTGATCTCGTTCCGCCTGTAGAGGTCGAGAAAGATCGTGCCTTGATTGCCATAGACCTCTGCCCTGTCGTCTGTACCACCAGTCATGTAATATCCAGTGTGCACCTCGCCTACACGATCTCCCTCAAAGCGAATGGTGACGAGGGCCATGTCCTCCATTCTTTTCGGTTTCTGAATCCCGATGCTGTCGATGATCTCCGCGTGCACCCGGAGAGCCTTGGGATGGTCGAACATAAAGCGAACATATTCCACGGCGTGGACACCGGTGCTCATTAGCTTCCCGCCTCCAGACTGCTTGGGATCCAAATACCAGCTCGATTTCATCACATCCTTCTCTGCCTTGGAACCCAACACGATGTCGTCTGACTCGTAGGCCTTGCAAAGGTACACCTTCCCCAGACCCCCCTTGT
>JASHXQ010000213.1 GCA_030043455.1 Nitrososphaerales archaeon
GACTCCACCGCGTCGATCGGCGATCTCTGAGAGCCGGGCTGCTCGGACATGAATCGAAGAAGGCTCGAGCCTAGTGCCTGAATGAATTGACCTCAAAAATCCCGTCCGAGACTTGGACCGTCTTTGCAATCACAACCATCGGTAACATCGGATGGTCGGCCACTTTGCCATTTTACGCTGTGTATCTTGTCTCGCGACACGTTTCATTGGTTGAAATTGGTCTAGTTTATCTTGCCACTGGACTCTTGCTCCTCGTCACCCAGATTCTAGGTGGTCGCCTCGTGGACGAGATCGGCCCCAAGGCGGTCATGCTTTTCTCGTATTCCATCTCACTCGGCGCTGCTCTTTTGCTGGGCCGCCTAATTCAGAATGTCGCACCAATCGGTTGGCTCCTATTATTGTACCCCCTCTTCTCCCTTACTCGGAATATTCCATCTTCCGCTACCTCCGCGATCATGGCGAGCCAGGCCGGAAATCAGAGGTGGACTGGCTTTTCCTTCCTGAACGTCGGGAACAATCTTGGATTCGCCATAGGGCCAGCTGTGGCAGGAATCCTTTCCCAGTATTACGGATACTCCACAGTCTTCTATTTCGCAGCAGTGAGTGCAGTGGCGGCGGATCTGATTACCCTCGTCTTGCTCCGGGATGTCAACAAGCCCAATCAGCGTGGTGTTGAAAGAGATGATGCTAATGCAAAGCAAGCTCCGATTGCACCTCAGAGAAGATGGCTCACCTGGAAGGATGACCGGAGTATCATCCTCTTTCTCGCGCTGGTCTTTGGATCTTTCTATGTGATCGGTTATGAAATACAGCCCATGTCCATTTTCGTGGCGGATTTCCTAGGATTTTCCAATTCGCAGATTGGATATCTCTTTACGACCAATGGGCTTGTCATTGTGATTCTCCAATTACCCTTTACTCGTTTGTATCGGGAATCCGCGACCAAAAGTAGACTGGTCTTGCCTCTAATCTGGTCTTCTATCTTTGCTGCGGCTTCATTCCTCATCATTACTTTCTCGAGATCCTTCCCGGAGTTCGAAGTTGCCATGATCGTTCTGACCGTGGGTGAAATCTTTCAAACGGTACCCTCCCAAATGGTGGTGGCGCTTTTTTCCAAATCTTGGAATCGGGGGACCTATCAGGGATATTATAACGCGGTCACGAGCGCCGGAAGATCGGTAGCTTTCTACGTGGGTCCTGCGAGCTTTGCTCTCTTTTCGTCGGATCCGTATCTGGGATGGGTATTAGCAGCTGGAATTTCTCTCTTGATAGGTCTGCTTTTCTCTTTCCTCTCACCGTCTCTTCAGAGACAGTACGATAATCTCAAGAAAATGGAAGACGGCGAATCGCTTTCTCCAGAACTGTAGTCAAATGGACGGAAAGTGAAGTACTGATAGCCAGGATCCGATCGGAGGATCCGTTCAGGCGCTGAGCAGTTTCTGTATCTCGAGATTCTGAGGCAACTAGATATTTCGGTTTGTGATCGCTTCTACATATACCGAGTACTATGTCACAACCGAGAGACGAGAAATTCTTCTGGCGAAAAAACTTCCCGGACGTATCCTCCTCTCTGCCAGTGGAAAATCTCGTGGAAGCGACGAGCTTTGAAACCGTGAATCACGACAGGGCTCTCTCCACGACAGTTACGAGAACAGTAGCTCGCCCCAGTCCGAGAACGTTGCAGGAATCCAAACTGATCGTCGGGATTCCCGCTCACAACGCAGAGGCCTCCATAGCGAAAGCCGTGGTCGAGCTACGATCCCTGAATGCGGATATCATCATTTGCGACGATTTTTCCACAGATGCTACGGAAGATATAGCCAGAGAACTGGGATGCAAGGTGATCAAACATCCGAGGGAACTCGGCTTCTCTGACTGTATAACGTCGCTATTTCTCGCCGCGAGAAGAGTTCATGCAACCGATCTACTTACGGTTGACGTAGGAATGGACTTTACATTGCGTGACGTATTCAACCTCCTGGAAAAAGTACAAACAGGACAGTGCGATATCGCGATAGGCTCAGATCACTCTAGGGATGAGTCATCCTCTGAGAATCCAGTCGATCGCGTGCAAGACACTTATTCACTTTTTCGTGCCTATGGTAGGCGGGCGCTGGGATTGATAGCGCCAGCTGGCACCACCAGTGTTGTCATGGAGTATGATGTGTTGGATTTTGCCAAACAGCAGAATTTGAAAGTGAAGGAATTTTCCATCAGCTCGGCCCCCATCGACCTCGAGTCGGAAATAAATGGAACTTTAGCCAACAAGCTGAAAGCGATTCCCGGCAAGATTGAAGGATCGCTTAACAGAACCCTTGGTTTGGTCGCGTTTAGATATCCCCTGCTTGTTTTAGGGACTCCCGCCCTTGCTATGCTGGTCGCAGCGGGATTTCAGACTGCCGAAACTTTGGAATTTTGGCGCACGGGTACACAGCTGAATACCGGATTTTACTACGCGGGTTTCGACCTGGTGGTCTCTCTGATTTTGGGCGTAGGGGCACTTGTCTTGAAATCGGGAAGCAATTCGAGACCAACAAGGCGCGGCTAAGAAGTTAAGTTCGAGAGTTACTCATCGCACCATCTGCCCGACCATCCAAGATTGACTCTATACTTTTCCAAATGGCACAATGGTTTCTTCGTCCCTGCGCACATGGACGGAACTCATCTGCCCTTTAGTCTCAAAACCTTATAACAAAATCCGGATTTTTTGATCGCCGTGCCATCAAAGAGTTACGCCGATCGGAAGTACGGTGCCCTTTTGGATCCTGAGGAGCTTCCGAAAAGGTGGTACAATATTGTTCCGGATCTACCGGAAAAGCTGGCTCCCATGCTTAATCCTCACACTCGCGAGCCCATGGGTCCAAAGGATTTCGAGAAATTATTTCCCAAAGAGCTCGTAAAACAGCAATTCTCGATGGAAAGATGGTTCGATATTCCGGAGCCGGTATGGGATGCGTACCGGAGGCTGCCTAGGCCTTCACCCCTGGTTCGCGCGCGGCGCCTAGAGAAATTTCTGAAGACTCCCGCGAAGATCTATTACAAGGCAGAGCAGATGACTCCGGTGGGTAGCATGAAGCCGAACAGCGCCCTTCCCCAGGCCTTCTACGCGAAGAAGCAGGGTCTGGATATGGCCGTGTCAGAGACGGGAGCCGGGCAGTGGGGTTCAGCTCTCGCCATGTCCTGCTCTTGGTTTGACCTCCCCGTGCGGATCTATATGGTACGGGTCAGCTCGAAGCAAAAACCGGGAAGGAAAGTCATGATGGAAACTTATGGTGCTGAGGTTCTCGAATCTCCCAGCCAGAATACCAAGATCGGCAGAAAACTCCTCGCGGAAAATCCCGATCACCCTGGATCTCTAGGAATTGCCATAAGCGAAGCCATCGAAGACACTTTTGCTACGGAAGGTTCAAGGTATCTTCTGGCGTCGGCGTTCAACTACGCCCTCGCTCATCAGACAATTATTGGACTGGAAACGATGAAACAATTTGAACTTCTCGATGAAACTCCGGACGTAATGTGTGGGTGCATAGGTGGCGGATCGAACTATTCCGGTTTCATCTACCCATTCGTTAGGGAGAAACTTCGCGGGAAGATCGAGACCGAGTTTATGGCATGCGAGCCCAGTGCGGTACCGTCTACTACGCGAGGCACATTCACTTACGACTATGCAGACACCGCGGAGCAGACTCCGCTCGTGAAAATGTTCACTGTGGGACACAGTTTCGCCAATCCCCCGATTCATGCCGGGGGTCTGAGGTACCACGGAAAAGCTCCCAGCCTGTCTCTCCTGATTTACAAAAAAGTCGTGAATTCGGTCTCCTACCCCCAGTCCAAGATCTTCGAAGCGGCGAAGATTTTTGCGAAGACCGAAGGCGTGATTACTGCCCCTGAGTCAGCCCATGGTTTGAGATTTGCCATCGACGAGGCTCTTCGGTGCAAGAGAACGAACGAGAGAAAAGTGATCGCTTTCAATAACTGTGGTCACGGCCTTCTAGATCTGTCAGCCTACGACGAATACAATCACAACAAACTGGTGGACTGGAGTCCCGAGGAAGTCATGGTTCCCCAGTACGTCACTTGAGCTTCTCAATCAGTCTCCCCGCAGGACCTCGGGAACTCGGCCTCGAAACTAGAGATCCACTCTAAATACACCCTATTTGGACGCGTAGAACGAAATGGACGAAAGGCAGACCTGGAAGATTTTGCAGTCAAATCTCCCAGCGTTAGTACAAAACATGCTAACTCTCGGACCAAATGAATCGATCGCTGTCTACTGCGATCCTTCGGGCCGAAATCTTACCTTTGGTAAACCGGATGATGCAATGAATGTAAAATTGTGCCAATTATCCCCTCCCAATTTGGAAGACAGTTATGATATCCATCCAAAGGGGAATGGTTACGTGACCGGCGATGGTGATGAAATTTCCAAAGAGGACTTTCCTGACTATCTCGCCCAGACGATAAAGGGCATCATCGATGGAGGAGGAGAATGGGGTTGGGAGTTCAAGCTCTCTTGACTGGGACAGAGATCCGAGGTACTACGCTTTTCGTTTCTAACGAGCTCCTGTCTTAGACAACTTGGGAGGCTTGCCGGAATTCTAGATTGGATTTACAACTCTGCGCCTACCATAAAGAAACGTGATGATGCCCACAATCAGAACAAGTATTCCCAGCAACAAAGACACGAAAAGAAATAGAAAAAGGCCGACGAGAATAAGGACGAGACCGATATTCCGTGTCCAGTTTGGCATGTCGAAACATCCGTGAGTGCCGTACTATTTCTGGGTAGCTCTAGCACAGCGATTCCCGCGCTTTTCGTTCCTGCAAGGAAGGGCATCACATCTTCACTCTCCGTATTCTGGAAAAGAGCTCCAGACACGATTGCCTTAACTCAAGATAAACTAGTTCTTAGAAAATTAGACTGATGAAATCGAGAACATCGTTCAGTACACGTATGAAGGAGTGCGTGATGCTTTCAGGTTCGCAATCAAAACCTCCTCACCGATCATTTCCGAAACCCCTTTGATCTGTTTTGCCAATTCCTCGCCCTTCCTGGTTAAAAAATAAAATTTTGCTCGTATGATGCCATGCTCTCCCA
>JASHXQ010000214.1 GCA_030043455.1 Nitrososphaerales archaeon
AGAATCAACGTCAACAAGAACTTTGAGCTCAGTCCCGACATCCGAGCAGGCTTTGGAAATTGCGACAGCGTTCTCGTAATTGTCAATCGCGAGTTTTAGGTCGATCTGGTCGGCGAGCCTCGCCAACCTAGGATATTTTTGCTTGCCCACGACTTCGTTTGTAATGAAAATGTCATTGATTCCGTGTGTTGCAAAAACCTCCGCTTCGCTGAGCTTTTGGAGACACACTCCCTTCGCCCCAGCCTCGATCTGGATTTTCGCAATCTCAGGCACTTTGTGCGTTTTTACATGAGGTCTTAAATTGACTCCGCACTCGCGCGTAAAATTTGCCATTCGGTGGAGATTTCTCTCGAATATGTCCATATCCACTATAAGTGAAGGAGTATCCAAATCTTCGATAGTCTGGGTAGGCATAGAATTACCCTAACTTCGACGACCCTAATATTATGATTGGATATTCGTCTGGATATACGGACACGTTTTCCTAGTCATGTGCAAACGAAGCTCGGATTTTCATATCGTCCACGTCGCAAAATCTCCGGATTTTGAACTCTTCCTTGGAAAATTGCTTACCGCATTTTGGACAGCTAAAGACAGAAGTTCGAGATGAGACCTCGGACTTTTTACCCTCCCTTTTGCGCTTCTCCGCGCGAAGAAAACTATCAGTCTTGACTTTCAAACAAGTCTCATAGATAGGTTTGAGCTGGGAGAGCTTTCGCTTGAAAAGTTCTCCATCCTTCCGGTCGATGATCGTAAACGCGATTTCAATCACTGGAGTGGAAGGGTTTACGGAGAGCTTCTCGTCTCTCATCCGAGTCTTGCCATCCCGTCTTATTTCCCCGGATTTCCCCAACATCTCCCTGATTCCTGCATCCTCGAGCTGATTCGTCTGCTTGCGAAATCTCTCCTCGTGTTCTCCCTTTTCGCGCCAATAGTGATGCTTCAATTTTGCATAAACGACTGTTTGGAAGTCGCTGTCCACTCTATTCATCGCTTCCACCAGCGCGTTCCGTTCAGGTGTGTGGTAATCCTCCAGAATATTTTGCAGCTTGTCCACACTGTCCACCGGATTACATCGGATCCCCACTCTCACCGTGGTATTTGTCAGACTCAGATCAATATGAGGCTCAAGACGATTCTCCATTTCATCCTTGGATTCTTCCTCGGAGACGGGGAAAGCTACCCAGTTCTCGTTGGAAACGAGTCCAGCTATTTGCCCATCAGATAATTTGGGGAGGAGCTCCTTCAGAACAGATTCGGCCATTCTGAAAAAAGGAATGTACTCCTCTTTCGCCGGGTCTAGAACTTCCAATTTGAACTGTTCACCTGTCACTGAAAAGCCGTTGATAAAAAATTTTTTAGCAAAATTCCGTCAGCCTAGCTCATAGTAAGAGAAGCTGGATCGAATTTCCTTGAAGTCCTTGGAGTTGTTCAACCTTTCCGGAAAGGTAGCGCTGGTCACTGGTGGAGGAAGAGGTATTGGTAAGACGATAGTTCAGGGGCTATCCGAGGCGGGAGCAGAGGTAGCTGTGGCCTCCCGAAACCTAGGGAATTGCAAGGTGGTTGCAGACGAAGTTACAAAGAGCACTGGAAATCGGACCTTTGCTTCGGAGCTCGACGTGACTGACAGAGAGAGTGTCACTAATTCTGTAAAATCTGTCAAGGATCATTTCGGCAAGATCGACATTCTTGTGAATAATAGTGGCGCCGCCTGGGGTGCGCGCTTCGAAGAAATGCCCCTAGAAAAGTGGGAACTCGTGATCCGCACCAATCTCACAGGAACCTTTCTTGTTACGCAAGCCGTGGTCCCCATCATGGAACAGGAAAAGTGGGGGCGAATCGTCAATGTGTCTTCTGTCGCCGGTCTTGTAGCTCCCCCGGAGTTTATGAACACGGTAGGATATACTGCTAGCAAGGGCGGATTGATTGCTCTAACTCGAGAGCTTGCAGTGAAGCTGGCAGGACAGGGAATCAATGTAAACGCTGTCGCGCCGAATTTTTTTCCTTCAAAGATGACGAACGCATTCATCCAGAAGTTTGGAGACCAGATCAAGGAATCCACCCCCATGAAAAGACTGGGAGAGGAGGATGACTTGAAAGGGGTCGTAGTCTTTCTGGCGTCTCAGGCCTCTAGCTATGTCACTGGTCAGGTGCTTGCTATCGATGGTGGCTACACAGCAGCTTAGGCCTGGTAACGCTGCACATACTCTTCATCAATTTCAATCCCTAGACCGGGACCGTCGGGAATTTCCACGTATCCGTCCTTTGAAACCTCAATGGGTTTTTTCATCATGGGATCGTGTCCCCAGTTGAGTGCAGGAAGATCTATGCCATATTCGACGAAGGGCGAATTCGGAACGGATCCAATTAGCTGGAGAGCAGAAGCCAAGGTAATGCCGACGTCGAAGGAATGCGGTACGAATAATTTCCCCGCTGCTTCTGCAAGCGCTGCGACTTTTCTTAGCTGGAATATTCCGCCGGAAGCACTGACATCCGCCTGAATTATGTCGAAGCAATTTTTATCGATCAGCTCCTTGAACCGGAAAAACCCATTCTCATCCTCTCCTCCGGCAATCTGGATATCGACCTCTTTCGATAGGTTGGCGAGGTCATCGTGAGCCGCATGAAAAAGCGGTTCCTCCAGCCAAAAGACGCTAAGCTTCTCGAGCGCTCTGGCTGTCTCCAAAGCCCTACGGTAGGTCCAGTAAGCGCCCGAGAAGGTGGCGGCCTGATTGGCGTCGACCATGATTTTCATGTCATCATCGACAGCCTCCCGTACTGCCCTAACTGGAGCCAGATCCTTTTCCAGGTCTTCGTTGTGAATTCTCATCTTGATCGCTCTAAAGCCCATGTCTCGGTACTTCAAGGCATCAGCCGCATGCTCCTTGGGCGACTTTATCATGCCTGTACTGGCGTACGCCATGACCCTGTCCTGCGCCCCTCCCAACAACTTGTGAATCGGCTGGCGTGCAGCTTTTCCAATGGCGTCCCAGACGGCTACCTCCACTCCCCAGAGATCTACGGTATTCATGCTGTACGTTATTCCGGAGAGCACGCGGATGAGCCTCTCGACACTGAAGAGCTCCAGGCCGTACACGAGATCTTTGAAGACTCTGGATTCTCCGACCACCTTGATCTCTGACCCGAACGAGTTCTGCCATCCGTAGCCGGTAATTCCTTCGTCAGTATGCACCTTGATGAGCGTGCCGTCAGCTGTTTTTTGTGTCACATTGGGGAACCATGCCGGATAGAAAGGAGCCGCCAGTGGTAAGCTGAGAGGTATGAACTCCACGGAAGCGATTTTCATTATCTGATTCTGCAAATCTCCTTGTACGGTACCAGTTTGTAGTTACCCTTCAGGAACCCGAACCCACTTCTGCACTTTGTTCGACTCGGCAATCGCGTCAAGAATGAGCATTGCCTTGTACCCATCGTGGAACGTGGCACCGATCGGCCCCAGGGGTTTGTCCTCAGCAAGGCACTCTACATAGTGATTCAGTTCATTCGTGAAGGAGTACTGCCAACCGAACCCAACCCCCTGGCCCGTCCAGAATTTTTTCATGTAGGGATGGTCCTTTCCGGTAACAGGCACGCGACGGAATCCGGCCAAATCACCGCGGTCGTCCTTGATGAAAACCTCCAACTCGTTCAATCTCTCCAAATTGAACCGAAGTGTCCCCATTGTGCCGTACACTTCAAAGCGCAAGTAATCTATCCTGCCGGAGGTTAACCAGCTCGCTTCAAACAGTCCGAGTGCCCCCTCTCTGAACCTCATACAAGCAATAGTCGTGTCGTCAACGTCTACTGGAGCTTTCTCGGAAGAGCCTTCCTGAACCGGTCTTTCCTTGATGAAGGTCTCGGAGGCCGCCGAAACTGTAGAGACCTCGCCCACCAGAAAGCGAGCCAGATCGATCGCGTGCGTTCCGAGATCAGCGAGCGCCCCATAACCGGCTGTTTCAGATTGGAAAAGCCACCTGATCGGATAACGAGGGTCATCAAAGCCCCCGTTGTAATTCAGATAAGCACCTTTGAAAAAGTGAATCTTGCCGAGAGCGCCATCCTTGATCAGCTTCCTTGCGAAAGTGACTGCCGGAAGAAATCTGTAATTGAACCCGGTCAGGTGCTTGACTCCTGCCCGCTCCGCAGAATCCAACATCATCTTTGCATCTTTCGCATTCTTTGCTAGTGGTTTTTCGCAGACGAGCTGCTTTCCAGCTTCAGCGGCAGCGATAGTGGGTTCCGGGTGAAGGGAGGGAGGAGCACAGTTATCGAAGATTTCCACCTTCTCATCCTTCACGAGATCTTCCCAGTGGGAATATCTCGCTTCAATCCCGAATCGATCGGCCTCCAAAGCGACGGCCTCTTTGGAGCGACCAGCGAGTGCCACCAGCTTTGGGGTGAGTTTTACCGGATAAAAGTATCGCGAAAGATCCTGCCATCCGTAGGCGTGAGCCTTACCGATTGAGTACCCCAGAATGCCCACTCCAATTTCTTTTTTCTTCTGTTCATCCATCTGTTTTTTACTCTACTCCTATTGCCCTAATTCCATGATCCCAAGTCTTGCGTTTATGGTTCAACCTCTAGAAAGCCTCGGTAGAATCTCTTTTGCGATCAACCGGTAATTCTCTCTACTGCTCACGAAGTTCGCGAAAAAGATCTGAGTGGCTCCAGCCTGAATGAACTTTTCAATGATAGAAAGACAGTCATCCACAGATCCGAAGGCTACAATTTTCTCGATAGCTTTGTCCAGTACTTCGTCCGAGATCGGAAGCTTTTCCACGGCCTCTGCAAGCGCTTTATCAAATGCTGGTCCGGGAGTGGCTAACTGATAGTCGAGTTCTTTCGGTAGAAAGCCTTCAAGTGAGCCTTCCTCGACTCCAATTACCGGCAGCATATGTTGACACTGTATCAACGTCGTTTTCAGCGCTTTCTTGATTTCAGACAAGAGCTCAGGTTTACGTGCTTCATCTTTGCAGATAATGGTAGGAATGCTCGCCAGCATATCCACATCGTCCGGAGACCGTCCAGCCCTTGAGGCCGATTCCCGAATCAGAGCCACTTTCTCACGGAAAGCTTCCGGGGTGTTCTGAGACCCGGGGTACCACCCCTCTGCCATTTCTCCGGCTAGTCGCAACATTCCTCTGGAAGAGAAAGCTCCGATGTACACCGGTGGACCCGGCTTTTGAACCGGTGACAGACTTAGGTGCGCGTTAGAGAGAGTATA
>JASHXQ010000215.1 GCA_030043455.1 Nitrososphaerales archaeon
CCGAGGTACCAAAAGTCGCCCCACCTGGGTAAAAGCCTGAAGAACGTTAACGTTCGCGTTCTTGACGATTGTATACTCTCCATATTGGTCCTTATCAATCAGACCGAGACGAGTGAGTTTGTCCAAGTGATGGTAAGCGACACTCGGGCTGGATAATCCGAGGGACCTCTGGAGCTCTCTGACACCCACAGCCTTGGGACTTTTCAGAATGAAAAGATAAGCCCTCAGCGTTCTCCCCCTTAATTCGGTGTCAGGATCAAAATCAGTTGGAGGGGGCCCCGAGGGTTTGTCTGAAGACTTTTTGGGTTTCTTTGACCTGCCGGGAAACTCATCAGACGAAGGATCAGTATCTGGCAAATCTTTTCTCTCAATCTATTGACTCTGATAGATCCAGGTTTTGGGGCGGAACCTCTTCTAGTCCTATGATATTATGAATTTAGTATTTGACAAGAGGATTCGGAATCCATTTTCCGTGCAAAGTATAAATAGCAAATTTCGATCCGGGTTCCTATCGGCTCCATTAAAATGGCTAGAGATAGAGCAATCGGAAGCGCCCTAGTGGTGGGCGCAATCATTGGTGTAATCGTGTACGGACTACTTCTCTTCTACTTCAAGGCGCCAATTCCGCTTTACACTCTTGAAATAACCGCTTTTGTGGCAGTGGTTGCAGTGCTGGCCATCCTTGGCTGGATAGGCTACGTTATGGCTACGACTCCTCCTCCAGTCCCTCTTGAGCCTGAGCCGGCCCCTGCCGCGAGCTCCGCCTCTGCTCCTGAAACGAACGCAGGGACAACAGAGAAGAAAGCCTGATCTAACTGTTGTCTCATCCGTATCAGCCCTAAAATCTCTCCCAATTTTTATACTCGCTTTCCGGAGCTTGGGAAGCTTCCTCCTCAGGCCGGAAAATGTTTGTCTAATAGAATCTGGATCGACGCCCTCACTCCCAAACAAGCCCTCTTTGCCGAGGCCATGCAGAAGGGCGCCTCCAAGAAATTCGACTTGACGGTTACCACTAGAAACTATTCTGAACTGAACAAGTTTCTAGTTCGAAGAGGTCTTAACTTCGCCTCAATTGGGGGTTATGGCGGTGGAGATCTCAAAAAGAAACTCGCAGCCAGCGTGACACGGGAGGCCGACCTAGTAAAATTTGCTTCAACAGCTAACTTTGACTACACTTTTTCCTTCCTCTCTCCAGAAGCTGCCCGGGTCAGTTTCGGGCTCGGCATACCCCATTTTGTTTGTAGTGACTCTCCCCACGCATGGGCACCGTCGAAGCTGGTGGTTCCTCTTTCGAAGCGAGTGTTCACCCCCTTTCCGATCCCACGAGACAGATGGACACAGTATGGCTTGAAGGTCGCGTCGGTTTCGAAGTACCATGCCTTGGATCCTTGGGCTTGGTTAAGGAATTCGCCCCGCCAGACTAAACCGAAAATCCAGGGGAAAGTGTTGATCCGGTTGGAAGAGTGGTTTGCCTCCTACTTCAGGCAAGGATATGGTATCTCTTCGGTTTTGAACAAATTGCTGGAGGGGATTCACAAGTCGGGCGACTTCGAGGTGACTCTTGTTCCCAGGTACGACGATCAGAGAGAATGGGCGAAAAAGGAATTCTCGGGTAGAGCGGTCATCCCATCAGACGCCATTGATGGAGTTGAGGCAATCTCCCATACGGATCTTTTGATCGGAGGTGGGGCGACTATGACTCAGGAGGCCGCTCTTCTGGGAGTCCCTAATATTTCCTATTTCCCGTCTGCTGAGCTGGATGTTTTTTCACGGTATTATTTTCCGAAGAGACTTTCAGTTGAGGCTTCCACTCCGGCCTCGTTGCTAAAGCACACCTTTTTCATTCTGCGGCATCTCGAGAATGCGAAAGAGACCTTTTCTCTCAGGGCGACCGAGGAAACTGCTGGCTTTGAGGATCCTGTGAAATTCATCTTCGATCGCTTACGGGAGACCTGTCTCGAAGAAAAATAAATTAGGAGATCCAAGGTAGTGTGGGATATTGAGATTATTATTCCTGCAATTGTTTTTTTGTCCTTTGTAGGCTCACTCTTAGTATTCGTCTACCTTTACTCAACTGAGAAAGAAGCTCCCATTTTCTCGTACACACCAAAAGTAGATGACTTCAACCTCCGTGCGCCTCTGGTATCAATAATCGTTACCGCAAAAAATGAAGAGCAGCTGATCGAATCTTGCGTCGTTTCCCTGCTTGCCCAGACATACTCCAATTTTGAAATAATTGTGATGGACGATTCTTCGACCGACGGAACAGCAAAGATCGTCAGCAAGCTCGCCTCAAATTCTGCTTTACTGCGACTCGTTCAGGCTGGACCAAAGCCTGAAGGTTGGGTAGGAAAAAGCTGGCCGTGTTGGCGGGGCTTTCAAGAGGCTAAAGGGGATTACCTACTCTTCGTGGATGCTGACTCCACCTTTCAGCCGCGAGTCATCGAGAGATCCGTTCTGTATGTTGAGAAAAATTCTATCGACATGTTCTCTGTAGCCCCGCAGGTCAGATTTCACGGTATCTGGGCGGCATCCGTACTTCCTCTCGTCAGCGGAGCAATTAACCTGCTCTACCCCCTGAAAAAAGTGAACGACAAGAAAAGCAAACGGGCGTACGTCTTCGGCACGTACTTTTTGATAAAAAAGGAGGTTTACATGGCGACCGGAGGACACAGCCGAGTTCGCGATCAGCTAGTGGAAGACGCTGCGTTTGCACAGGTTGTGAAATCTGCAGGTTATCGCTTGAGGGTCGAAGTAGGCGATGGCGCAATTTCCACCGAGTGGGAAAGTGACCCCAGATCCATCTATCACGGTCTGGAGCGCGTGGTATCTTCCTCGATTAAAGGGTACGGAATGGCTTCTCTTCTGAACGCCGTTTTACTCTTTTTTCTGATCGTGTATCCAGTGCTTTATTTAATTGGCGATTTAGTAGCGCGTGTTTTTACCGAAATCTTCTCGATTGGCTTGCTGGCTAGTGCCCTAAACATAGTCTTATTTCTTCTTATTACCAGCCGGGAAATGAGAATGATTTCGAGAAGAACAGGACCCGAGATCTCGCTTTATTTTCTCGGTGGAGTGATTTTCATAATCGCAATCATGACCACGTCCCTCAAAATAGTAAAGGGCATTGACATTTACTGGAAGGGTCAGGGATACAAACAGACTGTTGATTGAGCTCATCTTTCAGTCGAAGCCTCTCCAAGTTAATCATATTACTCTAGAAAGAAGTTGCACGTCTGGAATTCTGTATTGGCTGTCAGGAGAGGCCCTGTTACGGGAAATCTGACGCGCGAAGAGTACGAGGTTGTCTTGAAGGCTTTGGGAGCCTACCAAATTCGTTTGTTCGACTCAACGAAAGATTCGAGATCCAAGAACGATTATGCTTCGACAAGCACCGCCTTCGTCGAATCCGAGTTAGTAACCAGTGCAATCAAGAAAATACATCGTGATCTAGAAGCTTTGGTGAAGAGTGAAAGTAGTACACTCCAATAAAGTACTAACTTAGATACTCTCGTCTAAGGGTTTTGTCATCAAGATCTATCCAGAATCTATAGCAAGCTTTCTAAAATAGAAGCTCTCGGCGTACTCGATTGCCATTCTGCACGAACTGAATCGTGGCACGAGCCCCGAGATCGACTTTCTCATTTTCTCTATCCATTTCAACGGGAGATCGTCTGTCCTGTCATAAAATTCTGGAGCAACGTGATTTTCCAGGAGATCGTAAAGGGTTTCAGCTTCCTGTCGATCCTGCAGCACGTGATTGGTCTCGACCGCTCCCGCACCGATCGCCCAACCATTAGAAGGAGTGTAAGCCTCGTCCCACCATCCATCCAACACGCTCAGATTCAATCCACCGTTGCACAGAACTTTCATCCCGCTAGTCCCAGAAGCCTCCATAGGCCGTCTGGGATTGTTGAGCCAGACATCGACACCTTGCACCATGTGCCTTGCAACGTCGATGTCATAGTCCTGTAGGAAGATAACTTTCCCACCGGATGGTTCTCTGGCAATGAAGGAGGCTATTTCTTGGATGTACTTCTTCCCTTCGTTATCCTTCGGATGAGCTTTTCCTGCGAATACGAACTGGATCGGCCTTTCCGACTCCGTCAGAAGATTTCTCAGTCGTAACTGGTCAGAGAAAAGAAGTGTGGCTCTCTTGTAGGTTGCAAACCTCCTGGCAAATCCCACTGTCAGAGCGCTTGGGTTGAGAGCGTTAATTGAGCTACCCTGTCGGCGCGCAATGAAATCTAATAGCATCATTCTAGACTCCTGTCTAGCCTTCCACAAACGATCTGAAGGGATCTTTGAGATCCCCCGCCAAGTGTCAATTTTCCAGATTTTGCACGGCCAATCCTTCCCGAGATATTCGTCGAACAGGTCAGCCATTGAATCAGAGATCCAAGATGGGACATGAACCCCGTTGGTTACCGCGCGCATCAATTTACCTCTCTTACTCTCAATAGCCTTTTCATGGATCTCGAATTCTTCTTCTTGAAGGATTTTCTCCCACAATTTACTCGCGACCCGCCTGTGAAGCTCGGACACCCCGTTCACCATCGAGGATGTTCTTATCGCCAAGACAGCCATGTTAAATCCAGGGGATTCCAGAGTCTCCTGTCCGAGCGAAAACAAATCCTCAGGCGTTATGCCTAAACGATTGGGGAGCTGGGCTAAGTATCCCTCAACCTGCTCCCGAGTGAAAATGTCGATACCTGCTGGAACGGGCGTATGAGTAGTGAACACTGTGGAGGCTTTTACGGTTTCGAGAGCTTTGAGAAAAGAGATCTTGTTCCCGCTTTGTTCTACGGCTAGGGCGATCCTCTCCAGCGAAACAAAACTGGAATGACCCTCGTTCATGTGATAAACTGAAGGATTGTGCCCCAAGATACGCAGGAGTCGGGCCCCTCCAAAACCCAAGATAATTTCCTGCTTTATTCTCAAATCTGAATCGCCTCCGTAGAGCTCGCCAGTAATTTCGCAATCCCCTGGAGAATTCAGTCCCGGTAAATTGGTGTCCAGAAGATACAAGGAAATTGTGCCGACGTGAGCCTTCAAAGTCCTGACGATAATTTCGCGGTCGGCCAAGGGGACCGAGAATAGAAGTGGTTTCCCGGAATCTCGATCCTTCACGATTTCGAGGGGGAGATCCTCTTGAATGTTCACTGGATACTGCTCGATCTGCCATCCTTCCGAATTCAAAGTCTGGGAAAAGTAGCCTCGCGAGTAAAATAATCCAATAGCGACCAAAGGGATTCCCAGATCAGAGGAAGATTTTAGGTGGTCACCGGACAGAACTCCGAGACCGCCAGAGTAAATTCGAAGGTATGAAACGATTCCAAACTCCATGGAAAAATAAGCTACCTCTACCTCCCTGGCTCTCGTCGGCGGATATCTTCTTGGAAACCATTTGTCGCCCCGATTGCTGAGATACTCATGTTGAGCCAAGACGCCCCTTTGAAGCAAGGCCAAGAATCCTTCGTCGCATCTTAACTCCTCAATTCTCGCCGGAGACAGCTCTCGAATCATAACAATGGGATTGTAGCCAGATCGATTCCAAGAACTCTCGTCAATACTGGAAAAGACTTCTCTTACCGTTCGATTCCAGCTGAAATAGAAGTTCGAAGCCAGGATTGCCAGTCCATGCAATTCTTTGGGTAGGGGTTGAATTTTTTCGAAAGTCATTGGAGGAATATCTAGAGTAATTTCGTCGATTTTTTCAGATTCATAATAATAGTTTATCGAGCAAAGATTCTGTAGCTGTATTACTATCCAAGAATATTGATTTTGGAAGAGGTCTTGTCTTTACCCCGAGATGTGAATCAGCAAGAAGGAGCTAGAGTATTTTCACTTACCAATGTTCACGTTGTCAATCACAATTCTCAGAGGAGGGCACTAATGATCATCCCCCCGAACAATAAGAAAAGATAGGGCAACGAAATGAGGAAAGCATTGAAACCATTTTGCACCGTTGGTTTCTTCAACATACGATAGTCCACTAAAAGAAAAGCTGTGCCCATGATTGCTGCAATTCCATAATAGAGCGAATCAAAAGTTCCTAGTGCATGTACAACAAGAGGAAGTAGCGAGAAGATAAGGAGAGGTATAGTGGACCACACTATCCAGTTTATCACCTCCTTCTGATTTTTCACAACCGATAACATGGGATAGCCCGATCGCAAATAATCTTCTTTGAATTTCAGAGACAGGCCCCAAAAATGCGGAGGAGTCCACAAGAAGACGAGGGACCCAATGAAAATGGAAGGCCAGCCTATCCTGTCTGTGGCCGCGGCCCATCCGGCCAAAGCTGGAAAGACCCCTGCAACTCCACCGATGACAATATTCCAGTAAGTCCGCGGCTTGAGATAAAGAGTGTAAAGGAATATGTACGAAATACTGCCAAGCGAAATCATTAGGGCAGTCAGGGGGTTGAACAAGAGATCTGCGATCACTAATCCCGCGCCAATCGCCATAATTCCGAACACAAGCGCATTTCTTGGGGCTATCCTCTGGGTAGCCACCGGTCTCTGCTCGGTTCGTGACATTAGTACGTCTTTGTTTCTTTCCAAGTAATGGTTCAGGGCCGCCGACCCTCCAGAGGAAAGCACTCCAGTGAGAGTTATACCGAGCAAACCTGCGAGATTGGTAGATCTTCCCGCAGCAACGACCATCGCCGTAATCGCTTCCAGAACGAGTAAAACCATGATTCCCGGTTTCATCAGTTGAACGTAATTGGACAGAGTTCTACCGAAGGTTCTGTCCTTGAGCTCTTCCTTCATCTCTGGCATCCCAAGAAAATTTTGCGGACGCTGCTCGCTTGCCAGAAAATGGATCCGATGAGGAGGGGGATGGATACCAGCACTATCTCGGGTTGAAATTCCGAGACTGTGATCGAAAAAGCCGTCGCCCCGCTCCCGGCGATCATTGATAGAAAAAAAGCCGCTGCGCATGTGGGACATCCAGCGAAAACACCAAAAGTGGCTCCCAGAGCTCCGCTCAGAAACGAAGTCTTGACCAAAGGCGTGGAACCACCCGAGGTCTGAATGTTTCTCAATTGTTGCGAAGATCGGAAGGCAGAATTCAGAAAGGCGACGTTGATCCCCACCAGAGATGATACAAGTACCAGGATGAGAACTGATGCTGGTATAAGTTGGAGGCCGAGGTGCTCTGCAGGTAAATACCCAAGGCCTACGGGAATATAGCCCGCTGGGCCGCAGCAGTTTTCGATGATAAACGACGGTGATGAAACTCCGTAGTAAGTAGCAAAATTGACCGAAGGCTGGAAAATTAGTATTCCATCCAGAAGAGCGAAGATCACACCATAGACTGAAGCCGCTGCAGCAATTATCTTACCATTCTGGAAAATCGTTTCGGCAATTATTGTTCCTAAATTTTTCACAACTCTCGACTGAGAGTCCAACGTTGTCGGCTTTCGTTTCTGAATAGAGAGGAAGCTAACGACACTTGCCACTAGAAAGAGCGATCCAACAATCAACAAAGCCAGAGTACAATCAACATAGAAAAGGGATCCATTAGACGTTTGAAAGTCGGTCGTGTTCTCTGCATAAATAATGTTCATCGCCGTGAAGCATAACAAACTGAGAAAAAGGAAGAATACTGTGGCAAAATAATTCGGATGAAATTCCATTTTCTCCGCTGACTTTTGCTTGCCATCACTTAGGCTACTGCCCAAAATCCTTCCTCCGGTTTTTTCGCAAGAGTCTGATTTAGAAACAGAATCCGGATTCAAACTGGGCCTCTAACATCAAATTTTGTATCTACCTTGATTAGCCCGGTGGCGAGATGAATCTCGGCTTCCCTGACTCCGGGGATGGACTTTATCTTCTGTGACGCATCGTTCATGGAGCTCATACTTTCATAGTGAGCCACCACGATGAGGTCGTGCTTTCCCGTAGCTTGGAGGATGTGTTTGGTTTCTTCGAGCTTCGCCAGCTTCTCAAAAACTTCCTTCAGCTGATTGGGTTCTGTCGTGATCATCATTATCGCGGCGAAGGGGAGTCCAATCAATCTTGGATTGAGCAGAGCCGTGAATTCCTTGATTACACCACTTTTCTTTAATCGTTCGATACGGTAGCGAATCGTATTTTCATTGTAGCCCGTTTGTCTGGAGATTTCTGAAGCAGATTCCCGTGCATTATCCTGCAAGATGGTAAGAAGTTTTCTATCTAGATCGTCCAGCGCCGGTTGCTTGGATTTATCTTCGAAGATCACTTCATTCATGCACACAGGAGCCTCGTTGATCTATCCCACTTTTTCATTGATTACGTCCCTTTGAAGGAACTTACGCGTTTATGGGAAATTTCCGAGCTGGAATATCCTACCCCTCTTTCTTGAAGAAGTGCGCCGACAGTCTTTCGAACTTCGTACTGGATCATCGCCGGGTCTCTTTCACCTTCGACAATCATCCACCTCCCATTTTCCGCGAGCGCGTCGTACACCTGCGAGACCCGAGTTAGAAACTTTAGATCGGCCTCATAGCGATCCCTCGAGGCCTTGCGTTTCAATGATACCTCTGGAGCGATTTTGAGGTAAAAAACATAATCTGACTGTGGCATATGGCTTTCGAGTTGTTCCATCCATTCGCGCGACAAGCCGTCCGCCACCCCGTACGCTATGTTAGATTCGCAGTACCTGTTAAGGAGGACTATACGTTTTTCCAAAATCCATCTGTCAATAGTTGTCTTGAACTCGTACCGATTAGCCGCGTAAAGCATGTGTATGGCTTCAGGCGGATATTCTCGTCTTCCGAGCAGATACTCCTTGATTTCTTGTCCAATCGGGGAAGAATAAACCGGAAAGCTCATGAAATCGAAATTTGCGTGTCTCGCTTTCAGATAATCGCCGAGCATCTGAGATTGGGTATTTTTACCCGAAGCATCCAAACCTTCGAAGCTGATCAAAATGCCTCGCTCGTGGGAAAAACCGGTCAAGCGATGTAGGCTCGTTTGTTGTAATCCGATAAAAGGCTTGAATTATCTATTTAAGACACTGAGGCCCCATATCTTGAAACCGGTACTTTTTGGAGCAAAAGCAGAGCTTGTCGGAGGGGTCCAAATTTGTGGAGCTCCCTCTGATCAGACAGGGCCTCCTAGAGAAGAGAACCTACCAGATCGAAGTAGCAAAAAATTCGGTTGGCCAAAATACGCTCATCGTACTTCCAACCGGATTGGGAAAAACTGCGATAGCTGCGCTTCTCGTTGCCGACTTTCTGTCCAAGAGCGCCGATTCAAGAGCCCTCGTTTTAGCGCCCACACGCGTCCTTGCAACTCAGCATTACTCTTTTTTTGCTAACTATATGGATCTTCCCAAGGACCAAATAGCCATCCTAACAGGTGAGGATCGGGATTCGATCAGGGATGTAGCCTGGTCGAAAAGATTGGTCTGTGCCACACCTCAAGTCACAGTAGTCGAGCTCGAGAAACGGAAATTCAAAGTCGAGGACTTCTCCCTTATTATATTCGACGAAGTTCACCGCGCAGTAGGTAATTACGCCTACACCCAGATCGCTTCCATCTTCAACGAATTCCGAAAAGATGGCCGTATCATAGGAATGACTGCTTCGCTGCCTGCTGAAAAAACCAAGGTTGAGGAAATACTAGCGAAGCTCAAAATTACAAAAATTGAAACCAGAGATGAGAAGAGTGATGACGTCAAGCCGTTTGTTTACCGAACCGACATCGATTGGATCGAAGTCCAGTTGGAGCCGGAACTGAAACAGGTTCAGGAATTACTTCGCTCTTCTTTGAACGCGCGGTTGAAAATGATGGAGGACGCAGCTTTGTTGCATCGAAGTAACTATGGTTCGATCACACTTAAAGATCTACTGAAACTGCGAACAAGGATAGATCAAATCCAGAGTTCTCAACTTCGCAATGCCCTCTTCAGCAGCATTAGACTGCACCACGCCCTAAACTTGCTCGAAACTCAAAGTCTGACCTCCTTTTCTAAATTCATGGATCGATTGAAGGAACGAAAGAGAGGTTTTGGAATGTCGGAGCTTCAAAAGGATGAGCGAATCAGGGAAGCCTGCGAGAAAGCAACTCTTCTTTTGTCTCAAGGGAAGGAACATCCAAAAATAAAACAGATCCTCGATCTCGCAAAAACCGTCGGAGTAGGAGAAAGAGGTATCGTCTTTGCGAGTTATAGAGACACGGTCGAGCAAATTCATGCTGAACTTGTGAAGAACGGATTCCGCGCAGGATATCTAATCGGGAAAAGCGGTGAGACAGGTCAAAGCCAGAAGAATCAGATACGATCGCTACAGCAATTAAAAGAAGGAGAATATAACATCCTGGTTGCCACCCAAGTGGGAGAGGAAGGGCTTGACGTCGCCGATTGTAATGTTGTGGTTTTTTACGATAACGTCCCGAGTGCCGTAAGATTCGTCCAACGAAAAGGCAGGACCGGGAGGAGAAAGGATGGACGGCTCTCCGTTCTCATTACCAAGGGGACACGGGATGAAGCCTATTACTGGTTAAGCAAGAAAAGATTAGGTGAATCCAGGAAAATTGTGTCCAAACTATTAGAATCTAAAACAGAGAAGAAAGGGCCACTGGACCAGTTCGTCACCGGCTCTTTCGAAAATATGCCCCTTGTCTACGCCGATACAAGAGAAATTCCAGAGTTGGTAGAGAAACTCAGGCAACGAGGTACCAGAGTAGAAGTAAAGCAGCTCGACTTTGGGGACTTCGTTGTGTCCAGCGATGTGGTCATAGAGAGAAAGACCCTCGACGATTTTGTAAAGTCGATTTACGACGGACGGCTGTTCAGCCAGCTGATCAGCATGAACGAGAAGTACTCTCGTCCGATTCTGGTGATTCAGGGAGACAAGAAACATCTTTCGGGGATTGGGGAAACGGCGTTCTATGGCGCCCTTGCCAGTGTGTTGGCTGACTTCAAGGTGCCGATCTTTTTCGCCGCTAATGAGAGAGAGGTATCCGAGATTGTTTACCATCTGGCCAGACGGGAACAAGTGGTGAAGAAACGAGAAACGAAAATTCGAGAAGGAAGAAAGCCCGCCACCCTATCTGAGAATCAAAGGTACATCGTATCGGGAATTCCCGGAGTCAGCGGGGTCCTTGCCGACCGGTTGCTTGCAAAATTTGAGACTGTCGAGAAGCTGTTCTCTGCTACCGAGCTTGATCTTATCAAGATAGACGGAATTGGAGAGGTAATGGCAAGGCGTATCCGGGAGCTGGCATCTGCAAAATATATTTCGGCAACCCCGACCGAGATCGAGAAAATTGAGGGCCGTGACTCAATTGAAAGATATTCTTTCGCTGATACTCGGAGCCTCCTTGGTTTGGAAACTAAACATGAAAATCAGGAAACACCGATTGAAGTACCTCCGCCGACTGAAGAATAACCCTTCGACCCGAAACAAATTCTGTTCAAACTCGTCGAGCAAAAGCAAAGTATGCTTTTAACTCTGGAGGACAGATTGATTCTTTCGGAACTCTGAGAGTTATTGAAGAAAACGGACAAAATCTGGATCGATGGCAATCTCGTCCCGTGGGAAAACGCTAATGTCCATGTCATGACTCATTCCTTGCATTACGGGAGTGCGATTTTCGAAGGCGTTCGCTGCTACAAGACAGATTCGGGAACCATGATCTTTCGTCTTGACGAGCACCTCAAGAGGTTCTATAACAGCGCCAGAATCTACCGCATGCCCATCCCCTTTGCTGCCGACGAACTTTCGAGTGCGATAAAGAGAACTATTCGAGAAAACAAGATCGAGGAGTGTTATATTCGTCCCTTGGCTTTTTACGGCTGGGATGAGGTGGGCGTTAATCCCAGGGGCAATCAGGTGCACGTCGCTATTGCGCTCTGGCCTTGGTTGCCGTATCTAGGAGAGGAAGGGCTGAAAAACGGGGTTCGTGTTAAAATTTCCACTTGGGCGAGAATCGATCCAAGGTCTATGCCCATGATGGCCAAGGCTGCGGCCAATTATGCGAATAGCATCCTAGCGCGACTTGAAGCGGAAAGTGAGGGGTTTCACGAGGCCATCCTCCTCAACAGTGGGGGCATGGTTACGGAGGGCACGGGAGAGAATCTTTTCCTGATCACCAAGGGTGAAATCCTGACCCCGCCGTTAAGCGCTGGAATCTTGCCCGGGATAACAAGGGAATCCATTATCGAATTAGGGCGAAAACTAGGGTATAGGGTACGTGAGATTAATCTCAGCCGGTCGGAATTACTTCTGGCGGATGAGTTGTTTTTCTCAGGAACAGCAGCCGAGGTGACTCCGATAAGCGAAGTGGATAATCAAAAAATAGGCAATGGTGTCCGGGGGCCTGTCACCCAGAAGATACAGTCAAAGTTCTTTGAGATCGTCCGGGGTAAGGATCCAGATTTCACCCGTTGGCTTGATCCTATCTAGTCAATCTACTTTTGGATATATGTACAAAAAATGAGCTATTGCTATTATAACCGGTGCTCGTGATGCGGATGACAAGAGTAATAAGGTCGGGTCGCCATTAACATAGTAATGCGTTTGTTAGAGTTTATTTTCGAACAAATCGTTTTTACTTTTTCTACATTTTCCCATTCCTTAGCTGCCGTTTCCGGCTTTTCACAGTGATTGCCTTTGTCATCAGAGCACATTGGTACGAGGCAACTTTACCCGATCAAAGGTGGGTATTACGTTCCAGCTGAGACTTTTGTTCTTCTGCAAGATTTCGAGGAAAAGGATTGGCCGGAGATCGTATCTATCGTGGCGGCCTATACCAACGGGTACAGTAGCAAGGTTTGCCTCTCGGAAGAGGAAGCCGGGACTTTGCTCAATAAATTTCAGAAGAAAGAAAGGATCGAGTTAGAGCTTGATGAAAGGATGCAGAAGATCCTGATAGCCTTAGTGGAAAGATCTCCGAGACGAATCTGGGAAATAGCCGAGATTGTAGAGCCCCCACTCCAGCGCGGCAGAAAAATAATTCCCAGTCCCTTCCTTAGGGCTGCAATTAAGAGGATGAACGGGACCTTGGTAATGAGTACCAAAAGCGAGGTGGAGATCACGGATGCAGGACTGAAAGCCATCTCCAAGGCCGTCGGAACCACTCGAGTCGCGAAAGCAAAGAAAGACGG
This sequence comes from Nitrososphaerales archaeon, assembly GCA_030043455.1. The sequence goes on from JASHXQ010000215.1 coordinate 13,102, forward strand.
CGCTGTCGCGAAGGCGGCTCGGGAACAAGATTTGCAGATGAGACGGGAGCAAAACCTGTCTCAAAGTCTGCTGTAGGCCGATTCTTCGCTCTGTAAATCTCGTCAGGGCGCCTAAAGGGATCATTGAAGGTATTTAGGCGCGGCTTCGAATGGAGAGTTCTAGGCTCTTAGTCCCTGACAATCTCAAAGGAGCTTCTGTATGAACGAGAAACCGTCTGAACAAAACCAGGAAAACAGCTACTCATCTCCGAGCGGGAAAAAGGTGATTCTCGTTACATATCCGGATGAATTCATGAAGAGTGAGGCTATTGGGTTGGTGGAGGCGGCTGGCTTTAAGATAGCGGAGGTTCTTGCCCAGAAAAACCTCAACCACCAACAGTATGGTGTGGGCGCGGGCAAAGCTGAAGAGATTCGGGATCTAGCAGAGAATGAAAAAACGGAGATGATCATCATTGATGAGAGACTTTCTTCGGGGCAGGCCCACAATTTGGCCAAGTTCTGCCACCAAGAGGTGATTGATCGAGAAAGACTAATTCTGGATATCTTCAATGCCAGAGCCACAACCACGGAATCCAAGCTTCAAGTTAAGCTCGCGGAACTGAAATACGAAATTCCGAGAGCCCGGGAAGCGGTCAGAGTATCTCTGAAGGGAGAACAGGCGGGCTTTATGGGGATAGGTGAGTATGCTGTTGACATCAAATTTAGGGCTCTCAAACGTCAGATGGCCCTTATCCAAAAAAAGCTCGAGGAGGCTCGCAAGCGCCGGCAATTGTTTAAGACCGCTCGCGAGAGACTGAAGCTCCCCTTTGTGTCTCTAGCCGGTTATACCAGCAGCGGAAAAACTACTCTCTTCAACAGACTAGTTTCCGAGAAAAAGGAGGAGTCTCCCAATCTCTTCACTACTCTTACGACAACGACTCGAGGATTCGAGCCGATCCCAGGAAAGAAAGTGCTCGTCTCGGACACTGTCGGATTTATCAGCCGGTTGCCTACCTACATGGTGGAGGCTTTCAAATCGACTTTGGAGGAACTGACCTACGCCGATCTAATCCTGCTCATTTTGGATTCCAGCGAACCACTTAGCAACATGCAGATAAAATACCAGAGCTGCAGGGAAGTGCTGGATCAACTTCACATTAATCCTGTAAAGATTCTGTGTGTGATGAATAAGGTGGATCTAATCCCGCAAGAGCTCGTCTCGGAAAAGGCTCAGCTTATCTGGGATCTTCCGACTGTGTCCATCTCCGCCCGAACTGGTGAAGGGATCAAGAAACTCCGGAGCCGCATTGTTCAGTCTGTTTACGAAGATCACGAAGCAGTCCAAGAGAATGAACCCAGAGGAAGAATCGTGTCGGGGACGCCTTTATCGTCAATTGATCAGCCTGGCCTTTCTAACGGTTCGGACTGAGTTGTGAAACTTTCAGCGCTAGGAATTTAATCAAGTTCCCGGATAAACGATCGGGAGGCCAGTCATGGATGGGAGCCCGATTCAATTTTG
>JASHXQ010000216.1 GCA_030043455.1 Nitrososphaerales archaeon
TTCGATCATGGCGGGTTCGGCAACTTGACCGAAGTGAATCCTTACTTTAATTTGAACCCCATTCCGGGAACCGGACCGTACGAGGTGTCCGGTGTCCAAGTCAATGCCTACGTCCAGTTCACGCAGAATCCTACCTATTGGGGCAAAGATCTGACACCAGCTCAGATTCAGGCCAATCCCTACCTCGATCCCGGGCACGTGAAAAACGTGATCATCTATGCAAAGACGGACGATGTCGCGCGATACGCGGATCTGGCTTCCGGGCAGGTGCAGATCGCCGGGATTGAAACCCAGGACTGGCCCCTTATCCAGGCGAATCCCACGAAGTATGGTTATGCGGTCTTGCCCAACAATTCGATGGCGTTTGTCGGAGCCACGATGAACACGTTGCGCTATCCGACGAATATCACGGCGGTGAGGCAGGCGATCGTCCATGCGATCAACTATTCGGCGATTTCCAGTCAGGTGTTCTTCAACGGGCTAGTGCCCTTTATGGGACCGGAGTATCCGTCGCAGTCGCAGTACTACGATCTAGGGAACTTCCCGCCCTACCAGTACAATTTGACTCTTGCTGAACAGATTCTTCAAAATGCCAGCATTAATACCGCCAACCTTCCCGCCCTGGAATTCCGAGTGGAGGCTGGATGCAACTTTTGCGTATCTGCTGCTGAGATCATCCAAGGTGATCTGAGTCAGATCGGGTTATCGATCAACATTGAGGTGACTCCCTCAGCGGAGTACACATTGCCCTACGTGGCCGCGGGATCCTACTCCGGTGCAGTTCCGGTAGCACAACAGGTAGCTCAGATGACCTGGTTCGGATCAGAAACTTGGGCGCCGGATGAGCCGACACCCGCCGACTCTTGGATCCTCTTCGTTAGCAACGAAAGCGCAGCGGGAAATTATGCGATCTACAGCAATCCAGTGGTGCAGCAGTGTGTCAATGCCTGGACGGACGGTGCTACCAACTCCACCCTGATCTCGCTTTGCACCGCTGCTCAGAAACAAATCTACAACGATGCACCATACATCTGGCTCGGGACAATCAAGCTGCCACTGGGCGGAGGTTCCGTCGTGTGGGACAAGAGTGTCATTTCCAGTTTGTATCTGGATCCTGCGTTCACCGGGCAGACCGAGACGGTGATCTTCAACACCGTGCAATTCACTAACGGACAAGATCAGTAAGAACCGGGGAATTCACTCCCGGAACTTTTTCCTATCCGAAAAAATTCCGGCGCGCGATATATTTTCCAAGTTCTGTATGTTCAGTGCTGATATGCTAAATAGAGGGGCATGCCTATCTGATGATTGTCTTAGGAAGAAGGAAAGCCCCTTGTCAGTGCAGATAGAGTACGAGGAATGCCCGGAACATGAGATAGAAGGCGTCCGGATTTCTTATCCGGTAATCAATAGCTCTTCTGCGTGCCCCCTCTGCGAAGCTAGAGTCCGAGCGAGGAGGCTGGAGACCCAGTACGAACGTGCCATGATAGCTGCGCACGATCTTGCTGGTCTGATCCTGGGCAATTCCAAGCCCTAGGCGTTCTTGGAGATCCACATTTTTTCCTCAGCTGTGGGCTCTAGCTTTACGCCCGTCATCCAAAGAAGGGTGCGTGCGCTGGAAGGCCCTACGTGGCGAAATCGGGACTGGATATCTTCTGATAGCTTGTCGTGATCTCTCCCGAAAGACCGAAAATACTCCTTGAAGGAGCCAAACTCTTTTTCGACCAGTAACGCCTGCTGGGCGTTGTAAATCGTCGCACGAATCTTACCCTCGTTTCGCACGATCCCCTCGTTTTTCATTAGAGTCGCGACCTGAGAGTCGCCAAATTTTGCCACTCTAGGGATCGAGAAGTTGGAAAAGGCTTTCTCAAAATTCGACCATTTATTTTCAATCATCTTCCAATTCAGACCCGCCTGAAAGATGGCTTTGGTCATTCGCTCGAAATACTCGTCGTCGCTCTTCGGATTCGGAATTTTCCAAGATGGAGGCACTGTGTTCGCTCTCGGACATGACCCATCAGGATAAAAAGATATGGAGATCGAACCAAAGAGTTCGATCTATTTTAGGACGTTTACATCTGCTGTGCAGGTTGCCAGAGGCCGACTATGTTACCTTCTGTATCCTTGAAGTAAGCTGACCATCCCATGTCGCCAACGGGCATCTTCTCGCCGACTCTGCTTCCACCAAGTTTCTCCACGCGGGTTAGGGCATCGTCGATGCTGGGGACATTGATGGTCACGACCGTATGTTCAATGGGCTGGCCCCGTTTCGGCATACCACCATTGATCATGCCGGGCTGCGTGGGCATCCCGTTCTGATCTGAAGGTCCGGTGCTGACCATAGTGTAATTCATCTCTGGCATCGCAGTAACCTGCCAACCAAAGGCCTGCTTGTAGAATTCGCCTGCGCGCTTCGGATCGTCCGCTGGAATTTCGAAATGAACAATGCTGTCCATGACCTTCCGAAGAGGCACTCCCGGCTAATAAGCGATGCAGGGACCAAAGGTATAGTGGAATGTCAAATCCACAAAAAGGAGAAATTATTTTTTGGAGTTTCGCTAAGGTCGGAAGCGATCGGTAGTAGCGCCCAGATCATAGGCGTCTGCTCATGAATTGACGATGAACTTTCCATAGTCCATGAAAGGATGAATTGCGCAAAAGAGTAGACAGGTGATCACAAAGGTGCCATTTTCATTCGCGACGAACTTGACTGTATAGGTTCCCCCGGGGAGGAGTCCCACGCCGGGATCGAAATAATGAAGTATGGTAAATCCGTGAGCCTCCTGAGAATCTTGGCTGATAATATGAATGATCACTATATCGCCTAATTGCACCTGCATTACAGGCCAGGGCTCGCCGATGTGGTAGGCACTTCCATTCATTCCTTCGTAGGGGCCCTTATCGCTCTCGATGATCGTGAAGTACACTGTCTTGGAACCATTTGAATTGGTTGGTGCGCTGGTGGTCTGGTGCTGCAATGCTGGGATAACGAGGACAACCGCAACGACAGCTACCACCACAATGATAGCGACGGCAACGAGTTTCCTAGAAAGCGGCATGCCCTAAGTCCTAAGTCTGGGATCCCGCAAGAGTCTTTTTGTCGTCACTCACGGTAGTAGTCTTCGGGGCCACGATTTTGGACATCTTGGTGGCGATTCTCATGGTTGAATCCATGTTGTACTTCAAGCCAACAGCAGTCACTGTCGGAAAGGCAAAGTAAGCCCCATACCAAACGACGGTGTTGTTCGTGATCAGCGCCGCTGTCGGTGCAGCGATCGAAATTAGAATCGGAAGCGAGAGACAGCAAGCCGCCCCACCAATTACACCCAAGGCAGGCAATACCACCAGCGTACGCGATTTCATGGCGACCCCACACATCTTGCCGATCTCTAAAACTTTCATTATGTTAGTGAGCACGAGTACTGCGATAATCAGAGACAAGGTGATCGTGTAAAACGACAGAGCCAAAACGAAATAGGGAGGGATGAAGAGATCCACGCTCGGATTGAAACCAAATCCCGCTAGAATGGAACTCAGCGAGACCGGATAAAGAGGGACTGATCCCAGGCTCGCTGTGAACTGCGTCACAACGGACGCGACTTTGAAACTGTAATCAATCAAACCCTCCAGAAGCAATCCATACAGAACCAAGTGCACGCTGAGATACGAAACAAAGAGGAGAGCTCCCCTGGGTTTTCGAATGTATCTTGTAAAAAGACCAGAGACATAATTTAGGGGATACAGGAAAACCAGCGCCGCAATGGAAAACCAAAAGACAAAAGACGAGCTTCCCTGGACTAGAGTGAACAGGCTGTTCGGAACCGTGTACGAATAGTAAGCAAGAGGGAAACTAATCGCTAGAAGGGCGAGAAAGAAGACGGCCAACGCCGGTTTAAATTTCAATTAGAGCTTACTCTGTTCTCTTCGAGTTTAATATTGCTGATCCCTGCCCGGGAGTTCCGATTATGGGCAAATGAGAAGGACCCTTTACGCCAGCATTACCTCTTCCCAGTTTCTCCCTAAACCAGCCACGGACATCATAGAAATACTCGTTCTCATACGGGCAGGCGGAAACGCAATCCCCTACTCCAATGCACTTGTGGCTCCTGAACTGACCACTCTTGATGAAATGACCGGGAAGATCAGTCAATCCCACAGGACAGGCTTTGGCACAGTCCTTAGTTTCGCAATTGACACAGGTCATCGGATCTTTTACCTTAATGCGGAACAATCCGAACCTGCTGACGAACTGATTGAACAGTCCGATGTGACACATACCGGTGCTAACGCAACCATATACCCCAACGAACGGAATTGAAACAAAAATTATGTACCAAAGGAAATTGAAATAGAAAATGTAAAGGAAGTATGCAATATCGGTGCCAAAGAAAGAAACGCTGATGATGCCCACTGCGTTGAGATAAGATACGACAGCCGCTACCAGTATCGAAGCGATCACGAGGCTCGCAATGACTTTGTATAGATTGGAAATCCGACTCGTTAGAAATTTCTTGCCGATCTTGGACGATCGATTGAATTCTTTCATTGAATCATAAAATGTACCTTGATACATGAGCGCAGCCGTGCAAAACAAGGAACAGGTCTGTCTGCTTCCAAAAAGGAACGAAAGAACCCCCGTGATGACGTACGTACCTATGATGGCTCCCAGAACAGCAGGTGCCACCGCTCCGGCTGTTCCGATTCCCATGCTCCATCCAACGAAGGGGACCGACGACGGATTGGATAGGATGAACGATGGCAGGGCTATGGAATAGACGAAATACGCGACCAAAACTAGCACGAGCCTAATTTTTGTTTCAAATTCTCTCGTAATCCGTATCTTGAACACGACCAATGCTCCCATTTCGGCCCCCATCATGATTAGGAACCAGCTCGAGCCGGTAACAGTACCAAAGTAGATAATAAAATCGTAGAAGATCGTGCCAATCGCGTTCAATACAGAGCCAGAAATCGGAGCGAGACTGATGCTGGTGACAAACGACATCCCGTAATACTCAATATCAAACAACCCGCCCATGAAATATTCGGCGACGAAGGTCAACCCCAAGAAGGCGAAGACCCACCACGGATCTTGCATCCAGGATTTCGCTGGGGATGCTTCTATGTTACCTCCTCTGAGAATCGCATTGAAGTACAGCCCCATCTCGGCGAGTATAGAGAGAACGAAGAGTAGCGAGCTGCCCTGAACCAGCCATACGTAAAGGCCGGCCATCATTAGGGCGTATATCGCAATGAGAGCGACCAAATAGTGACGAATCCCCGAGGAGATCAGTCGATGGTTGAACAGGTATTCGTAGAAGAAGATCAGGAGTCCGATCATTGCGATGCTGCCCAGATAGATACTCCACGTAACCCAATTCGGGTCATTGATCGCCGTGGGAGCAAAGAACATGATTACCGATTGCAGCAGCACGATGATGAAGAAGTTCTTCGGGAGGCTGTCACGCAGTAGATATACTGAAAGGATCATTTCCAGCACCATCGTGAAAATGAACCAGTCCGAACCCACGACTGAATCGAAGGTTGAAAGCACATTTCCAGAAACAACGGAAGACGAGCCCGAGGCCAGGACGAAAGCCCAGCCCATCAAAAACTCATTGAGTAAAATTAGAAAGATCGCGATTCCACGGACTAACAAACTAGACTGCCCTGATGGAACAGCCGTAGTACTGCCAGTAACGGATTCTGAATTTGTGGTCGCGCTCACCGTCAGGGAACCCTCCGTTTCAGGGAGTTTTTCGTCGATCAACCGCTCCGTCCAAAACCGAAGGACGACGATTATTCCCCCTGTCATCAGAATGGCGTTGAGCCCAACCGCCTCCACGATGCTTGTCAGGCTGGGAGAGAGCAGGTAGATCACTGCCCCGCCGAACATGCTCGCCATGGTTACTAGCAGATAAAATACGAGGGCCTTGTCAGCCACGGACTTAGCATAGATCGTCCGCTTGACAAGCCACGAAGTAACTAGGGCCATGGGGATTGCGATTGCCCAGAGCCACAGTGTCGAAAGCAAATGCCCTCTGTGATTGCTTTCTCTCGGAATGTATTCTTTAGCGTTTGTGGATCAAATCGTGAACTTTAGTCACAAAGCGAACCCCAGAAACCGATCTCATCTTCAGTCCTTGCGACCGGTTTAGAGCAATTTCGTATTATAGTTCCGGATGCAGATCTGAATTGATCTTATGGGGAATTGCGGAAAGGATCTTGATCATTTTGGTCCTGTGAGTCGCCTCGGGACTCCTGGCTAGAGTCCAGAATTGAGTAAGATAGAGAAAACTCAAAATGGATAGTGCAAGGTTGATAATAATCGAACAGAATACGGTCATCTCAACCGTAAAAATCCCCCTATCCACTATAGCATGGGTATTTCCTTGAATCAACTTCTTCTGTGGTTTCTTGCAATCCCGATGGCTTACGCCAACGCATGGCTGTTAAAAAGATCAGCGATTGCTAAGGCCTCGCTCGTCGATTCGGTGGTCTTCTACATCTTGGTGATGATGGCGAGCATGTTTGGCGGGGCAGTGATCTACTTTGAACAGCCCACGGGGACTGGCTTGGCTGAAGGACTTGGACTTAATTTGATTGTAATGAGTGTGGGGGTGTTTGCAGTCCTTCACTACTGGACAAAGAATGATAGTGTCGAAGAAGGCGAATCAGCAGAACATGCTGAGAGGACAGAGGAGCAGGATCTCCAGAGATCCATTGTGATCTCGAGAGCTTACGTCGTCTACTTTCTCGTCATGATGGCGAGCATGACCGCCGTGGGCTTTGTTTACATCTTTGACACTACAACGGAAGGACTCAACATAGGTCTCCTCTTGGGTAACTTGATTATGGTTCCGGGGATTGCGATGATTTTGCGGCACGCCCTAAAACATCCTGGCGATACTGATGAGTCTCTCGCCCGGGTCAATCCCTCGCAGAGGCTTGGGCGCTGGACTCTAGTCTTTCTCGTACTGTTGAACGAATTTGTCATGGGCTGGGCGTTCATTCTCGCGTCCGGGAACCTCGCGGCTCCAAGCGAAGCATCTCTTTCTGTGTTGGCTTCAACCTTGAATTCGGTTGCAGGATCGGATTGGTTTCTCTTCACCTTGTCTGCAGAAATCCTCTTTTCGATCTACATGCTGAGAAGATTTTTCTCTGAGAATTTTATTAGGACAGTCTACCTACAATCCTTGATCCTGATTTTCGTACCTACAGCTATTGCGGGCAATTCTTGGTCGACTATCAGCCTCGTCATTGCAGTGGCGCTGTTTGCGGTTTTGATTCTTTTTTCATACCGAGAGCTCGGAAGTAAGCAATTGGAAGGCCAAGAAATCAAAAAATATGTAAGAAAAGCGCTGCTGCTCGACCTCGTCGCTGTCATCGGGACGTTCTTCTGGACGACATCTGGGAATGATCTTGTGCTGTTCGCTGGACTTGCGGGGGAATCTATTCTCTACTTTGATTCGATCCTGGAACGAGTCAGTGTGGAAAAAAGAACGCGAATTTCTACACCTATCTGAATCCGCTATGATTTCAGGAGTGTCTGTAGAATTTTTCACCAAATCCAGCACAAGGTAATTGCCACGGGAAAAAGGTGGTCATTTGGCCCGCACTTGTTTTCTATGACAGTTTTATTGAGTGCTATAGCGATTATTGAGTTTCTATTGAAATAGCCTCTGGAATTCCTGTCGGTCGTCTCTACCATGAGATTCACTCCCAGACCCCAAACTTCACTGATTTGGTTTATCCTTGTTCTTGGAGTCTTCCTCATTATCCCCGCTTTGAGTCTGGGACAGTTACGATCTGCGGCTAGTTTCGGTACCACACACAATGGGGCTTCTTTGGCAAACTCGCAATCTCCCGCGACCTCGATTGCGCCCAAAGCTGCTTTTGCGCTAAGTTCTCAACCCGTCGAGAATCAGCCGATTGGAACCTCTCCGGTAACTTACCACGGAGGTCCGGTGGAACACGTGATGTACGCTTACGTAATCTTCTGGTTACCCCCGGGATATCATTACGAACCGTCGGGGAGTGACGCGGTCTTTGAGTCCTTGGTTGCCCGTTATTTTAGCGATGTTGGAGGAAGCAATCTCACCCAATTGCTGGTACAATACCCCGACAATGTTAACGCTTCACCGAGCAGCAGTGTAGTTTTTGGGGGAGATTTCGTGGACACTTCCCCGTATCCGGCCGCCGGGACCACTTCGGCACCTTTGCTTGGACAGGACATGGTCAGCGAGATCGAGAGTGTTGCGAGTTCCGGATCGCTGCCCATGGGGGTTGACGATGCCTACTTTGTTTTCACCGCTAATGGAATTAACGTATGCGAAGATCAGGGGGCTACAATGTGCACTTTTCCAACTACAGCGCAGCCTGCTGGATTCTGCGCGTATCACTCCTACCTAGATTCTACTGGCCTGTCACCTTTCGCAGTTTTGCCAGTGAACCCGAGCGGGATTACGGGTGGTTGTCAGATTCCGTCGAGCGTTACCACTGTTTTCCCTAACGCGGATAGTGTGGCTGATTCAGCAATCAACTTGGCATCGCAGGAACAGGTGGACATGCAAAGTGATCCGATCCTGTCTTCCTGGTATGCTACAAGCATCACCGGAGAAATAAGTGACAAATGCGCTGGAGTTTTTGGCGCGGTAAATACTACCACCGGAGCAAACGTCCTGATCGACGATCATGAGTATCTCGTTCAAGAGGAATGGAGCAATGCGGTTGGAAGTTGCACGCTGATCCCTCCGCCCACCGAATCTGCGACCGTCTCTCTTGTACCTTTTACACAGTCAAATCCGTTGAGTTCAAACAATTTTTTCCAGCTAAGCTATGCGATAGGTAAGCAACTTGTTTCAGTCCAATACATTTCGGGAGAAATAACAATTCAAGCAGATCCGAATACGTCTATCTCCATAAGCGGTGAGTCCTCCAAATCAAGTGGTGGGGAAAAATGGTGCTTCGATGTCTCTTGTCAGGGAGATGTCGTGAGCCTGGGGGCTACTGCTGCTAACGTCGCTCTGACTTATTACGATTTATTAGAGCAGAATGTGTACCAGGCGACTTCGGACAGCAGTGTGCCCACGACTTACGCCTCAATCACCTATTATACGGCTCCCTCGACTGGGATCTTCGGTGATAGCGATGTCAGCACCACCATTTCTCTTACCGATTACAGCCAGTACATCTGGGTAGTGAGGGATAGTAACGCTTCAGTATCGAGTCAGACTTACGAAGAGTCAGGCACCCAACGCTGGGCAAACCCGTCAGGAAGTTGGAACATTACTCAGTCTTTCCTCATTCCATACGTGATATCCTATCACCAGTACTTGATGGATTTCAACTATTCAGTCGTACCCACGACTACATCCTCACTAGTCGGTCCGGCGGTGACGTACACCAGCAATGGAACAGCTTTTTCCGCAGTTGCGCCAGTGGCAGTCTGGGCAGATGCGGGATCTACTTACAGTTTTAGTAACACGATCGGCTCGTCATCCAGCACGGATAGATGGGTTACACTTTCTGGATCGGGTACGGGGACTGTTACCAGCAATGCTACGGTGAGTGAAGTTTTCTACAACCAGTACCTGGTTTCAGTGTCCTACAACGTCACGGGGCCTGGAGGAAACCTGACTGCTCCCGTATTTACCGGCCGATCCTTCGGGGAAACCTTGAGCCTCCCACTAAACACTACGGTTGGATCTTTCTGGCTTGATAGTGGATCGGCCTATTCGGTTCCGAGCCTCCTTACTGGCTCGAATGCTACCGACGAGTGGATCTCTATCCAAAACCAAAATGGAACAGTTGGTAGCTCAGTCACGCTCGTATTTAGTTACTATCATCAATACGCGATAAATTTCTCCTATACCATTGTCGGAGGCGGATCGCCCCAAACGCTCCCTATAGTAAATTATTCATCGACCAACAACACTCTGAGTTTGCGTCTTTCAAGCACACCGTCTCCGGTGTGGGTCAACGCAGGTACTGCTTTGAACGTTAGCAGCCTAATGTCTTCGGCAAACAGCTCCGAGAGATGGGCATACAATTCTGGTTCGGAACTGGCTTCCGGCCCGGGGACTTTTGTTATAACACTGTTCCATCAGTACAAAGTCGGTTTCAATTCCACGATCGTTGGGGGCGGATCTCCAATCACCCTGCCCTCGATGATGGGCTTTTCGTTCGGCCAACCCGTCCAGACTGCGAGCTCGAACAATACGGCTTATCTTTGGCTTGATGCGGGATCCACTTATGGCCTTCCCTCTTCTCTGGGTTCGACCTCTTCCGAAAGATGGCTGACCCTTTCCAACACAACTGGTGTGGTAAGCGCTCCGATTTTCATTTCTGTAAAGTATTACAACCAGTTTATGATCAGCGTTAGTTACTCGACTACTTACGGTGCAGATCCTTCTGGCGGGCCTTCTGTGACAGTTATGTACTTCGGCGCTGCTGCTTCCATCCCAGTCAATCAGACTGCCAACGAGGTTTGGGCGGATGCTAATTCTACCGCCTCTCTCCCAGCGCAGCTACCCGGATCCAACTCGGGGGAAAGATGGGCGACCAATTCAACGGTCACTGGCACGGTGGCAACGGGCTTGACACTTGATCCCTCCTACGCGAATGAGTTCATGGTCTCCTTATCCACGAACCCTCCCAGTATTCCAGTCGTATTGTCGTCGTCATCGGGCTGGTACGACGCCCAATCTAGCTTAATTGTTTCCCTGCTTCCGGGAAGAGGGTGGAGCTTTGAGTCCTGGACGGGTTCTGGAACTGGGGCTTACTCGGGGACTGTACCGGGTCTAGCCCTAACCGTGAACTCACCCATTACAGAGACAGCTAACTTCTATACTGCCCTGACCATTACAGCTCCCTCTGACGGATCCGTAACCTACTCTTTCTCCAATACTACCGGGAGTGTAGGGAGCGGTCAGTCAAAGATAGTCTGGGTGCCTCCGGGGCAACCTCTGAGCATGTCCGCGAATCCGTTCCCAGTGTTCTACGCGTTTTCCTCGTGGGTTGGCAATCTCACCGCCAGTCCCAACGCGACCGTGGTGGCGCAAAATCCCTACTCCTTCTCCGTGGGGGCTCCAGCGTCGCTTGCGGTCTCGTTCAAAGTCAACATACTAGGGATTGTCATAGTGGCTGTGGTGGTCATCGTGGCCGTTGCCTCGGTGTTCATGCTGCGGAGACGAAATCGACCCCAAGAAGAAGCCCTGTATCCTGAAGAGTATTCGGAAGAGGAGGGCGGAACTCTAGAGACGATTGAGGAAAATACCTAGGGCTCCATTACCCCCAAGTCTACGAGCGAAAAAAAATCACGGTTGGAATTGCACGGCATAAAATGAAAAGGCTTTAACTCCGCAAGTATCTTCACCAGATACAATGCATTACATACTGTTTTACGATGTTGTCGACGGTTATCTAGAAAAGAGAGCTCCCTTTAGGGCGGAGCATATAGATCTAGCTCGAAAGGCCCTTGGACGAGGGGAGCTAGTTCTTGCTGGCGATCTTGCCGAACCAGCAGATGGAGCTGTCCTGATTTTTTCTGGAGCACATCCGGGAGCTGCTGAGGAGTTTGCCAGAAACGACAATTACGTCAGAAACGGACTGATCAAAAATTGGCATGTCCGAAAGTGGACCACGGTTGTCGGTGAAGGTTCAACTCCACCAAATCTCTAGTAGGCGAAATGAGAATCAGAGAAAATGTGTGATTGATTTACGTTTAAGTTACAAAGTCGAATGGGTGCGGCAATGGTGGGTGACTTGTGATCGCAGATAGGGGTTGTTTTTCTAAGCGACTACTTCCAAAATGATTCTCACGATAATCAGAAGAATCACAAAATAGGTTATGGTCAATTCTTGAAGAAAAACTCCACGACCGACAGTGGTTGTGGTGATGCTCGCCACGGCGAACAGGCTCTCCATTGTAGCGGTCAAAGACAGAATTATGGTTACGATATCTAACATTACGAGTAGAACCCTCCTGCTAAACAGGGACTGCACGGCGGTGCGCACGAGGTCGCGTGGCTTCGCCCTGAAGTCCTTCTTCAGGTTGTCAATTTCCTCCAAGTTGCGGGCCGCGGTAATGGAACTGAAACCAACGAGTATACCGTTCACTACAGCGATATCGTTCAAAACGGAAGTGGCGCTCGTAGCGGCGAGAGCTTCTGGAAGAGAAAGGTAGCTTCTGATTAGTAGAGTGATAAAGCTGTAGACGCCATAACCTCCCGCTACTATTAAAGCTCCAACTATCAGAAATGCGATAACGTAGTACAGAGGTCTATTGTAGCGTTGATCAGTTTCTCTTGGACTTGGAGGGCCTTGCGTTTCGGTCATTGTAGTCGTGGCTTGAAATCATCCATTAATAGGTAGCACCCATCCATCCGGTTGGAATTGATTTTTCAACGGAAATTATGTAGGCGAGTTTAGGTACGGACTATTATGGGGCAAGTACAGCTCTTCCCGTGATTTCACCTCTTTTGAGTTTCTCGAGGATCGCACTCGCTTCAGAGAGCGGATAGCTCTTCGAAATTACTTTCACTTTTCCGGCTGAGGCAAGCTTGAGAGTCTCCAACATGTCGCTGCGAGTGCCAATGACGCTAGTTTGAATGGTGTACTCTTGAGGAAACACGACCGACACGTTTCCCAGCACTGCCATGAGCACGGTGCCGCCTCTTTTGATGGATCTGAAAGCCTGATCAATTGCAGGCTGCGCCGGAGCGTGCACCAAAATAACGTCCGGCTTGCCAAAATTTCTTAGATGGTCGCCCAGTTCCTGCGGCAAAATCGCGTGGTCTGCTCCGAGCTGTTTCGCGAGTTCCAATCCGGCGGGGGACTTGTCGACAGCAGTTACCTCAGCCCCAGCTAACTTTGCAAACTGCAGTGACATGTGGCCTACACCTCCTACGCCCATCACTACGACATTGTTGCCCATCTGCACACCTGACCTCTTGACCGCGCGGTACGCCGTAACACCCGGACAGAACAATGGAGCTGCTTCCACGTCATTCAGATTTTCCGGAACCGGGTAAATGTAATCCGAGGGAGCAGAGATGAGCTCTGCATAACCTCCATCCACGGACTCACCGGTCACTTTCTCCTTTACACACAGCTGTTCTCTTCCAGTCAGACAGAATTCGCACGCCCCGCAGGCTTCGTAGAGCACCTGCACGCCCACCCTGTCTCCCGCTCGCCACCTTTGGACATCCGTACCCACGTTTTCCACAACCCCGGTAATTTCGTGTCCTGGGATAATCGGTAATTTCGCTGGAGATCCAAAGACCTGGAACTCCCCCTCGATCATGTGGAGGTTGGAGTGGCAGACTCCACACGCCTTGATTTTGATCAGTACGTCATTTGATCTGACAACTGGATCGGCCACCGTGGTAAATTGAAGAGGGTCCTCCTCTATGGGAGCGATTCTCTGGAGAAGCTGGGCTTTCAATTTCTGTGCTTTACAACGCGGCTCCCTTGCCGTTTAAAATCTCCCAAATCTTGTCGGATCGGAGTGGCATGTCAATGTGTGTCACTCCCAGATGGGCCAGCGCGTCCACCACTGCGTTTACGACCGCCGGCGCAGCGGCAATGGTTCCAGCTTCCCCGATTCCTTTCACCCCGATAGGGTTGTGAGGTGAGGGTGTGACTGTATGCGACAGCTCAAAGTGGGGTATCTCGACCGCCGTGGGAACTGCGTAGTCTACCAGTGTCGAAGTAAGTAGGTTCCCGTCCTCGTCGTAGACCCCTTCCTCCCAGAGTGCCTGGGCGATGCCTTGAGCGATCCCGCCATGCAGTTGGCCCTCTACGATCATGGGGTTGATCTGTTTGCCACAATCGTCCACCGCCACGTACCGCTTGATTTTCACCTGACCGGTGTCCCGAGCTACTTCGGCGATACAGATGTGCGTACCGAAGGGGAACACGAAGTTTGGCGGGTCGTAGAAAGTGGTGTTTTCCAAGCCGGGTTCCAGACCCTTCGGCAGCTCATTGCCGCCTGCTGCATAAGCCGCGTAAGCTACATCCCCCCAGCCCTTTGACGGTTCTTTGGATCCTTTCACGTGGAATCTTCCGTCCTCCATTACGACATCTTCCTCTCGCGCCTCGATCAGAAAAGCAGCGATTTTCTTCGCTTTCTCCAGAATCTTTCGCGAGGAGAGCGCTACGGAAGCTCCGCCCACCGGCGTAGCCCTGCTCCCATAAGTCCCCATGCCGAAGGCAATCCGATCGGTGTCTCCGTGGATGATCTCCACGTCGTCGAGCTTTACGCCTAACTCCTGGGACACGATCTGAGCAAAGGTCGTTTCTTCTCCCTGTCCATGAGGGTTGGACCCGGTGAACACGGTTACCTTGCCGCTCGGGTGGACGCGGACGGTGGTGCTCTCCCATAGCCCAAGACCAAAGCCCGTTGCCCTGGCAACCGCCGAAGGTCCTAGACCACAGATTTCTACGTAAGATGAGAACCCTATACCGACAAACTTTCCTTCAGCCCGCAGCTTTACCTGTTCTGCCCGAAATTCCTGGTACCCTACAGTTTCGAGGGCCTTTTGCATTGCTCCGGAATAGTTCCCACTGTCGTAGATCAACCCCGTAGCGTTGGTAGCCGGAAAATCGTTTTCCGGAATGAAATTCTTCAACCTCACCCCCACGGGATCCATGCCAATTTTCTGCGCTAACATGTCGACTAGGCGCTCTATGATGAACGTAGCTTCCGGTCTCCCGGCACCGCGGTACGTGTCTACCGCGGTAGTGTTTGTGAGAACACCGAAAACCTCGTAAGCTGCATTGGGGATC
The DNA here is from genome assembly GCA_030043455.1 of Nitrososphaerales archaeon. Next base: position 14,791 of record JASHXQ010000216.1, read on the forward strand.
TTGTACGGCCCGGAAAGAATTAGGGCAAAGAGGATGGTGGGCACACCTGGAGCGGCCGTGGAAAGCCACGCTCCCATGTTTGCATACGTTTTCACCTTTATCCCAAGAATTGTTCCATCTTTTTTCGCCGCAAGCTGAACGTACTCCACGTGATCTCGCCCGTGATTTGTAGCGAGGTAATTTTCCCTGCGGTCTTCGATCCAGCGAACCGGTGTCTCGAGCTTCATTGCAAGCCACCCCACCACAGCTTCGGGTCCGAAACAGGGAAGCTTGCTTCCAAAACCTCCTCCTACGTCAGTAGCTACGATTCGAAGGTTGTTTTCCGAGATTCCAGTAATGGCAGAGAGCAGAAAGCGGTGGACGTGAGGATTCTGCGAGGTCATCCAAATCGTGAGCTCCCCGCTGCCCTGGTCGTACCGTGCACTTGCCCCTCTCGTTTCGATCGCAGTGGGCTGCAGTCGCTGGTTGACGATCCGTTGTTCGATCGTGACCTCGGCTTCACCGAAAGCTTTCTCGACATCTCCGCCACCTGCTTTCCAGTGAAAGGCGACGTTGTTCGGTATGTCGTCATATAGAAGAGGCGCGCCAGCTACGACCGCTTTCTCTGAATCAATGACTACCGGGAGCTCTTCGTAATCCACGTCGATAGAATCCAGAGCGTCTAGAGCTTCCCCGTAACTCTCCGCCACAACCACTGCCACCGGATCGCCCACGTAGCGCACCTTGTCCATCGCAATTGGGTAGTACTTTGTGGCTTTCAGGTCACTTCCGGTTACCGGCCATGCTGTCGGGATTGCCGCCAACTGCATATCTCGTCCGGTGAAGATACCGATGACTCCGGGTTGAGACTTTGCCTTGGAAGTATCGATTGCCTTAATCTTAGCGTGGGCATAGGGACTTCGCAGGAAGACGACACTCGCCATTTTGGGTAAGGCCATATCTTCCGTGAAATGGCCGTATCCAGTAATCAGCCGCGGATCTTCTCGTCGCTTCACATTGGCTCCAAAGACTTGGGAC
>JASHXQ010000217.1 GCA_030043455.1 Nitrososphaerales archaeon
AAACCAGCGGCCACCATTATCATAGCCGTTTCAGCAGCGGCCTTGTGGGCTCCGGAGTTGCCGGTACTCACACGACCACCATTACCACTACGGGTGCTACAATTATTCAAACTACTGTGGCCTACGCGCTCACAGTTACAACTTCGGTAACTACAACAAGCATCGCAACTACAACAGATACATCTCTTTCAGAACAGTCTTCTTCGGGCTTTGCCATAAATTCTACGCAAGTGTTCTAGTGTTCGGTGACATGTAGCCACCTCGTTGCGGGATACGCTAGTACGAACAGCGGTGGCGGTTTCTTGGAAATTATTTTACCGGCTGCCGGCTTGGACTACAATATGACTGGTACCATCACTCAAGAAAATCAGACCCAAGCTTTGCTCTTGACAGGACTCCCCAATTGTGATGTCACTGGCTATCCACAATATTCGAACTCTCCCTGCTTCATGTCCAACGAGATCCGCTTTAGCGAACAGGATATTGCAAAGATCATAATAGCCAATGTGACCTCCGGATTGAACTAGGAACTCGATCTTGCATTGCGATATTAACCATCCCTTTCGGCATGTGTAGGAATGCCGAGGGTGTGACTTGAACACACGACAGCCCGGTCTTCAGCTTCACCAAGAAAAGTGGTTTTTCCTTCGGGTGCTCTCCCAGGCTGAGCTACCTCGGCAAGAACAGGTTGGCGAAAACCAAGACCTCTCGATTTCTGATTTAAGAGTACTGTCAGATAAGAAAAGGGTAAGTACGAATTCAGACAAAGTGATTTCCCAAGCCGGGGCTGCTTTGATCCAAATTCGTACCAGTGACATCTCGGAAAAGCAGCTCGCGCAGCTCGCCCTTGAGATTCAGAATCGCTGGGACGTGCCTACCTTCGTAAAGATGCACGAGATCATGGTGGCAGAAGACGATCTGGATCCGAGACAGAGTCACGAGCTCTTTCGGGATTTCGAGAATGGTCTCTCGATCATCTTTGACAATCTGGGAATCACGACTGCTTTCAGGCTACGAAGGACGGGTAAGCTCAGGTATGATATCGAGCGCATTCCTGGAGCCGATCTTCCCAGCTGGATGGCCGAAATCGAGCAAACTCCCAGAGTGCCAGAAGGTGTTTTTGAATGCCCCCATTGTGGAAAGAGATTTCCAACGGATATTCAGCTCTCTCTACACACTAAGCTTCATTACATTACCTAAACTATTCTTGGAACCCCGCCCTAATTTTCTCGCCGGATCATCTTTTCCATGAAAAATTCTCCGGCACGATAGGAAGTACGCACCAGCGGGCCGCTCGCGACATACCGAAAACCCATTGCTTCTCCCAGATCCCGAAGCTCATCAAACTTCGAAGGGGGGATGTATTCTTCCACTTCCAGATGCCAGCTGGACGGCCGGAGATACTGTCCAATCGCCAAAACGTCAACATCGATCTCCCTCAGGTCCTTCATAGCTTTCTTGATCTCTTCTCCGGTCTCACCCAAGCCGAGCATAATAGACGACTTTGTGTATATTGATGGATCAAATTCTTTGACAGCTTTCAAGACTGTCAAAGACTGCCGGTAATTTGCCCGGACATCCCTCGCCTTCCGTTGCAGTCGTTCTACCGTTTCAATATTGTGCGCAAACACGTCTGGGTGAGCATCGATGATAGTCTTAACCGCTTTAAGATCCCCTCGAAAATCGGGAGTCAAGACCTCCATCAAGAGGCCCGGATTTTGCTTTTTGGTCTCCCGGATAGTTTCCGCAAAGTGGGCCGCACCCCCGTCGGGCAGATCATCCCGGTCCACTGAAGTGAGGACTACGTAAGACAATTTCATTTGTTTTAGGGCAAGTGCGATTTTCACTGGTTCGAGCTCATCCACCACCAAGTTTGGGTTGCCGCTTTTTACCGCACAAAATCTGCAACCCCTGGTGCAGATGTCTCCCAGAAGCATGAAGGTCGCCGTGCCACCGCCCCAGCACTCCCCGATATTCGGGCAGTGTGCCTCCTCGCAGACGGTATGAAGCCCTAAATCCGCAGAAAGAACTTTCAGTCTCTTGTAGTTCTCTCCGGAGGGCATCTTGACTTTGAGCCACTCAGGCTTCGGGGCAAGTGTGGATTTTTGCAAGGGAATTTTTGTGCCTCTGGCGTCTAAATTTTCAGTTGAGAGGATTCGTTACTACGGTTCTGTTGATTATATATATGGTAAATTGCTGCCTTATTCGCGAAACAGCGAAGGCTTGCGGTAAAATGGGCGCGATCAATATCAAGACAACTCCTCCTGGTCCGAAGGCAAAGAAAATCGTCGCGGAGACGAAGAGGCTCCTCTCGCCATCGATCGCGAGGAATTATCCGCTAGTGATCGAATCGGCCCATGACTGCGTTGTCAAAGACGTGGACGGAAACCAGTACATTGATTTCAATGCGGGTATCGCAGTGCTTGGAGTAGGATCGACCAACGATGCCGTGGTGAAAGCCGCGACCGAACAGCTGGGCAAGTTCACCCATTATTCTTACACCGATTTCTATTACGAGGACATTGACGAACTGGCCGATCGTCTGAGCAAGATTTTTCCCGGTGATAAGAAAAAGGCGCGCCAGATCTTCTACGGCAACTCGGGGGCAGAAGCCAACGAAGCCGCGATCAAGCTCGCCCGGTATCATACAAAACGTCCCCGGTTTCTCGCTTTCACCAGCGCCTTCCACGGCCGAACTATGGGTACGGTCTCGCTCACCGCGAGCAAGCCAGTGCAGGTTCGGGGGTTTTCCCCGCTTCTGTCCTCGGTCGAGCATGT
>JASHXQ010000218.1 GCA_030043455.1 Nitrososphaerales archaeon
TAGTGGCCGTTGCCCTCGAACCTATCCCGACCACCACAGCTACGGTTACGGTCTCGACTACGCCGACACCTCCCAGTACGACTACTACTACTACTACTACTACTACCAAGACCAGTGAAAGTACATCTACTACGACTGTTACGAGTGTAAGCACCAGTACCACGACATCGACCTCTACGATTCTAGTTTACCCCACATCCACTCATGTTTACTGTTTCCCAAGTAAGGTCTGGGACGGAAAGAGTAAGGAATGTACCGCTATTGTGAGTACGTCTCACGGCACCCCCGCTGGCACGATCTACTATGGGTTTATTGAAGGGACGATCAGTGCTAGGGAGGCGGCTGTGTGCAATCCGGTGTCCGGTCACCCCACTTTGTGCTATGTCGCTTTCAGCTTAAGGTTGCCGTTCTCGGGCGTCGCTGTAGTATGGGCAGCTTATTCCGGGAATCCAACTCACGAACCGAGTCACGGGGCAATAATAGTATACATAGCGAAGTGAAACTCTCCAGCCAACTGGAAATTCTAGAAAAATGGACATTCATACCTCTACATAGTTATCATGAATGAAATTCTTGAACCAGCTTTCGTAGACCTTGGGAGTCGCGAAATGCAATTCAAAAGGCGCGGATAGATCGGCAATCTCCCTCAAGATCTTGAGCTTCTGATCGTTCTGCCAGCTGGCCGATTTGGTGACGTCTTCAGAAATGATCAGAACATCGATATCACTCTTGTTGGGGATCCAGTTTCCATTTATGACCGACCCAAAAACGAGAACTCGTGGATTCTTGAGAGATTTCCCGGCGAGCTCTTTTATTTTCGCAGCATACTCTTTGTAATTCTTGTAGTACTTCTCGTTCTTCTTCTTTCTCTCGATTAGTTCGTCTACGAGTTTACTCACAATTGTTCAGCTCCTCTCTTAAATCCCGGTAGAATTGCAGCATCTGACTCACTTCCGTTTCCCGGTAGTCCTTATCGAAATATCTCGTCATGATGTAGGCGTCCTCAATCAAGCTGATCAATGGGACTGAGCTATTATAGAGCCTTCCTAGACCCGGACACAATTTAGAGCAATCATCAAAAAGGATCTTTAGGCTGTGAGTCTTTGCAAAGTCTCCAAGGCGAGTCGAGAGATAGTCTTTCAAGATCATCTGGACAGCCTGCTCCACATTAAATGCTGCTAGAGAGTATTCCTTTTCTTCAAAATACCGCTCTGCTCCTCGAAAGAAGGCAGTTGATCGTTCCATCAGGAAGCCCATTTTTTCAAGGAACCCTCTTTCCTGTCTTCTTACGTTGAACTTGCAGTGCTATATATGTAGGGGCAAGTTCTTACAACTGGGACCAGAGCGGGTTGAACGGGCCGAGGGATTTTGATCGCTAATCGTATCGTGGTCTCGGGACAGGTTCAGGGGGTCGGATACCGCGCAACCGTTTATTCCATAGCTACTAGGTCCGGAATCACAGGGCACGTAAGGAATATGAACGATGGTAGAGTGGAGATCCTGGCTCAAGCCCGGGACGAAGAGGCTCTAGAGAGGTTCATTCAGTCGATCCAGAGAGTAAGACCACCCGCCAGAGTATTCAAGATCGATCGAACTCTGGCGGATTTTTCGGAAAGTGTTACACAATTCACAATCATTCGAACAAAAACGCCCTAGAAAAATAAGATAAGCAATATTTCAGTAGCTAATACTGCTGAAATCAGTCCTTACCAGACATTCGGGCGATCGAAAGAAATAGGAAGTCTTCGATCCGCTCTTCAGATTCCCTGGGCCTCACTTATCGCTGAAATTGCATATCTCCTCCCACTCTTCACGATCGTTCTAACGGCTCTGTCCTTGCTCCTTCTATCAAGCAATGTCTCTCTTACAAAGAATGCAGTCTACCTTTTTGCCGCCATGATCTTCATCTTCGGCTTGTGGGCTCTGGACGGGTTTGCTTATCCGACCAATCCGATTACGTTCATTTTAGTGTGGGAAGCTCCGTAAGCGGGTATCGCGAACGCATGCCATTATTTAGTGAAGTGCGACAGGCTGTGCCGGCGAAGAGTCAGGTTCCACAACCACCGCAGTACCGTAGGCTAGAACCTCGGTCATGGAACTGCCCATTTCGGAGGTGTCAAACCCCACTGAAACTACGGCGTTCGCTCCCAGACTCTTGGCATGATCGGCAAGCCTTTGCAGCGCCTGATGCCTCACCTGCTCTAGAAGAGTTGTGTACACTTTGATCTCTCCGCCACCCCAGGCTCGAAAGTAGGCAAAGATGTTCTGCCCCAGCCCCCGAGACCTCACAATCAACCCAAACGTGGCACCGATTACACGGGTCACGTGATACCCCGACACGAAAGGGGTCGTTACTATCGTTATGTCCGTGGGTGGTTTGTATGGAGCTGGTGCTAGGTCCGAAGTCTTCATGCTAAAGAATTTCCCTCATCCAAACTGGCGATCCATCGAATTATTTAGCTATTCATCTAGATTGAGAAAGATCGCTTAATCATTAGTCAATCAGAGGCCCGTCGGAAAAGTTAGAGTAATTATTGGGGTCTCGATTCTCGCAATATCCCAGTTCTTTATTCTTGTGGAGGTGCGGAAGTCTCGCGGAAACAATACGTCCGCAGACGAGACATTGATACTTGATCGTAAAGAGTCCAATTTACCCAGACTACAAATTGCAATATACGGAAACAGCATGGAGAAACTAGATTCTGGAGACCCAAATTTCTTCAGAGATGCGAGCGCTTTAGAGAACAGCTCGAAGTTTCTCAGCTACGAAAAACAGTGAGAGAGATAGTCCAGCCTAGAACTCCCACACTTTGATGGCGCAACGATTACAATAGGCTGAGGCGATTGAATCAGATCGAGCGGCTGACCTCAAGATTCGAACTTACGTCGCTCAGCTATAGTAAATGGTGTTGTAGTAGTACCCTACATAAGAATTCCACGTGAAGCCGTGGACGTACGGCTGTAGGAAAAAGTAGTTCGCCCAATCAGGGTACCAGGCGTAAGGTGCCTGTTGATACAGGATTGTATAGATTTCCTGGATTCCTTGGAGGTATTGGGTGGCATTGGTAACGAAAGGTAATGTGGCTGCAAGCTGGTTTATTGTGGCATTATTTTCCCAGCCTGGAAGGAAGCTACTGGAAGTAGCTGCGGGG
>JASHXQ010000219.1 GCA_030043455.1 Nitrososphaerales archaeon
CAGGGCCCGGTAACGACTAATTTGCCGGGCCCTCACAAATTTTCCACTTTGGTGGAATCGACCTTAGCAGATGAATTCCCCTTCAAATCTCCCCCCTAATTCGTTTCAAATCTTATGATTCAGGGAAGGGGGTCCAGAACTAGCACTGAATCTCTTAAATTACTTTTGACACTTTTCTTCGTGTGTAGAATTTTGGAAGATTACACCTTCAAAAATCCAAAGTCACGTCGACTATTTGAATTTCTGAAGGGTGCCTACGTGAAAGATGATGAGGTACTGAGAGTCCCGCTAGATCGATGCGGATGGAGGAGTTTGGTTCAGATAGCTAAAGGGACGGGATCTCCCCCCAATACTCTCTACGGTAAAAGACCCGGGCAAGTCGGCCCGGATCTTCAAGATCTGATAACGAATGGTCTGGTAGAAATTCGATATTTCGAGGGCGAGCGAGGCCGCGGTGGCGAAGTGATGCGATTTAGAATCTCCGACGCTAGAAGTACTATGCAAAGAGGGAAACAATCACTAGCTGCAGATCAAGAAGTTGTCGGGAGCCCCAAAGTGCATGTCCACGAACCATCGAATCAGGAAAATCAGATCGTCGAAAAAGGGCAGCGTCATCTTGCCACGATAATGTTTACCGATATGGTGAGTTACACGGCGTTAGGACAAAGAGATGAATCCCTTTCCTTTGCTTTGATCCAAGAGAGCAGCAAGCTGCTTAGGCCCATTTTTCAAAGACACGGGGGAACCGTGATGAAAGCGATCGGAGATGGATTTTTGGTGCAGTTTCCTGATGCCCTAAATTGCGTGCGATGCGGATATGATATTCAGAGAGCTGTGAGGGAATACAATATTGTTCTTCCGGCCGAAAAACGATTCAGCTTGAGGATAGGGATCCATCTCGGAGATGTCATCGAATCCGGTGGGGATATTTTTGGTGATGCGGTCAACGTTGCTTCCAGAGTAGAGCCTCTTGCCGACAGTGGGGGAGTTTGCTTGACGCGACAGGTTTACGATCAAGTGCGGAATAAGATCGACCTGTCATTCACTAGTCTGGGTGAAAAATTCCTAAAGAACGTGGAACTCCCAATTGAGGTGTACAGGGTCGATCTCCCTTGGAGCGAAACAAAGGAAGAATTACCAGGGCTCGATCGGAACAGGATAGCAATCCTCCCATTCACCAATATGAGTCCCGATCCCAATGATGAATACTTCGCGGATGGTATGACAGACGAGATCATTTCAACGGTATCGCACCTTGAGCAGGTCGAAGTCATTTCGAGAACATCGATCACCCAGTACAGGAAGAATCCAAAGCCGATTAGGGAGGTTGCAAGGGAATTGAACGTCGGGACCATCCTAGAAGGGAGTGTGCGCAAGGCGGGAAATCGGCTCAGAATAACTACACAGTTGATTGATGCAACAAAAGACCGGCACCTATGGGCTGAAACCTACGACAGGAACTTGGAAGATGTGTTCGCGGTGCAGAGTGAGGTGGCAGAGAGGGTGGCGAACGCTCTACAGATAGGAGCGCATAGGGCTGAGCACGGCGAGTCACCGCGCAACTTCGAAGCGTATACCATGTATCTCAGGGGGATGCACCTCTTACGGGAGTACACTCTGTCAAGCTGTCGAGAGGCCACCTCGCTTTTCGAAAGTGCGATATCCCAGGATCCCACGTTTTCCCGTGCCTATGCGGGATTAGCAAGTGCTTGGATAAAGATGGGGCTTGGAACGCTCGGAGGAGACTTTGCTACCTCATGCTTTAGGGCAGAAGCTGCTGCCACGAAAGCCCTGGAGCTGGATCCGGAGTCTGCTGATGCGCATGAAGTTATTGGAGCTGTCCACTTGGCCATGGACAGAGGTGATGATGCTTGCATCGAGCTCGAGAGAGCGATTCGAATCAATCCTAATCTGTCTTATGCAAACGATATGCTGGGCCTTCATTACGCTACCTTGGGCAAATTCGATGCGGCTACAAAACATCTTCGGAAGGCCTCTTACTTAGATCCACTTAATCCAAGTCCGATGCGTGAACTGTCCAACGTCCTGAGGGCCGAAGGAAAACTGGACGAGGCGCTCCAGATAGCGGAAAAACTCAAACAGCTCTTCCCGAAGAATCCTGTGGGATACTTACAAACTGCTTGGTGCTTCATTCAGAAGGAGGATTTTGCCAAAGCCAATGAGGCGTTGGAGGTTGGTCTGAGACTGAATCCCCACGATAACTGGCTCAGGGAGACTCGTGCTATGGCATACGCCCTGTCAGGCAGGAAGAGAGAGGCGATGGAAGAGCTGGAGAGTCTAATGACAGATGAAGCTGAATCGACCCGGCTGCGCGCCCAAGTGTGGATAAGGACGGCGCTGGGGGACATTGATGGGGCTTTCGACGCGCTCATGAAAGCTGCAGAACTTCATGCTTGGTGGCATCTGATCAAGTTCGATCCGCTCTTCGAACGGTTGTGGAAAGATCCGCGTTTCTCGGAGTTCTGCAAGAAAGTCGGGCTTTCCCCTTAGCTCTGCATGTGCACGAGGAATTTTTTACCAGTAAATTCGTGTGGGGTCCCGCATTTAGCACTCGGGATTTGCTGGCAAAGAAAGGGATCTCTACCTCAATATTCCAGTTATACGGTGCTGACCAAGCCCCAGTACTTTATGAGACCGATTTCTTATGAAAACGCCGACTCCAATGGCGTGAAAAATACCGAAAAAATAGTTTCGATTCAGGCTGTCGAAACTGGTGAAGGGATAGTCGAACATGATTTGTTTCTTGTCTGTGTGAATTAATGTGATATTACGGACTGCGGACTGACGAATCTACTCCCCACACCTCAGCTGAGGGTTGAGGAAAGCCGCGATAAGTTTCGAATTAGCGATTATGTGCAAAAATGGGATTGTTATTCAAAATTTTTATCTTTGATTCCGTCGAATCGGGATACCTAGTATGTCAGAGAATGGCCGACGCAGTCTGGTTGCAATAACGTTCACCGATGTGGTCGGCTATTCTTCGCTGGTTCAGCGGAACGAAGGATTAGCCTTCGAGCTACTCGAAGAACATAGACGGGTTCTTCGTCCATTATTAGTACGAAACAACGGCAAAGAGATTAAGACGATGGGGGACGCGTTTCTCGTAGAATTTCCGAGTGCCTTTGAGGCTCTTCAGTGCGCAATTCAAATCCAGCACTCTCTTCGCGACCTAAATTTTTCGCGCCCATCAGAGTCAATGATTCGGCTGCGGATTGGCATACACTTGGGTGACATCATCCGTAATGATTCTGATATACTGGGAGACGCAGTCAATATTGCATCCCGAATTGAACCTCTAGCAGAACCAGGAGGGATTTGTATTTCTGAACAAGTTCATGATCAGGTCAGAAACAAGTTTCCAATCCAGATGGTACGATTAGAAAATGTTCAGCTCAAGAACATTGACACTCCCATTGGAGTCTATAGGGTCGTGATTTCTGAAGGAGATCCCGGTCCAACGAAAACGATCCTTTCTTCAACAAGAATCGCTATCCTGCCTTTTGTTAACATCAGTCCAGATCCAAACGACGAGTACTTTTCTGACGGACTAACCGAAGAACTGATCGCAAAAGTGTCCCTCACCAAGAGCTTGAAGGTCATCGCGAGGACCTCGGTGATGAATTACAAGGGAAAAGAAAAGAGCGTGACGCAGATCGGGAAGGAGCTCAATGTGGGCTCTGTTGTTGAAGGGAGCGTCAGGAAATCAGGGAACAAGATAAGAGTAACAGTTCAACTGATTGATGCGAATAACGAAGAACATCTTTGGGCTGAAAACTATGATAAGAACTTGGATGACATATTTGAAATTCAAAGCGAGATCTCAGCTAAAGTTGCAGAATCCCTGGTATCCAATCTCGTTCCTCCAAAATCCCTCGCTGCACCCGCCGAGATCAGAGATGGTGCGACTTATGCTGCTTACATGCGAGCCAATCAACTTCGCCACTTAGATCAAGACAAGCCCGTCAGGGAAGCTCTGAAACTCCTCGATGGAGTCGTAGTAGAGAGCCCGAACTATGCACGAGCTTATGTTGCGATAGCAGAGTGCTGGCTGTCATTAGCTAACATCGGAACCGAGCCATTTCACGAATCCGCTCAGCGAGCTAAAGCTGCCGTAACTAGGGCCCTGGATCTCGACTCAAAACTCGCGGAGGCATACGTGACGCAAGCAGCCGTATTATGGGCACTCGATGATCCTGACGAATTGATGCTGAGTACTCTGACAAAGGCGATAGAGCTTAACCAGAATCAAGCGGACGCCTACCTTTTCTTGTCAGGGTACTATCTCGCCAAAAGTCAGCTTTCCAGCGCGGGAAAAAGTATGGAAAAAGCATACGAACTAGATCCACTTTCATGGAGAGTGGCAGGATATTTGGGGGCTGTCTATTTCTATTTAGGCAGAGACGGAGATGCTCTTTCGGTATGGCAGAGGGTGCTTCGTATGTTTCCTTCGCACTTGAGGACATACGAATTGCTCGTAGAATACTATCTTTCAAAGAGAGATTACAGCGAAGCTGTTAGAGAACTAAATGAGGGCCTGCGAGCGGTCGAAGATGATCAAGGGAAATCGGTACTCAGCGGATACATCTACGCAATAAACAGGGATAGATCTAACGTGGAAATTGTGGCAGACAAATTGGAAAAGGACATGAAGAGCGGCACGGTAATGCTAAATCACATTGGCTACATGTATTACATTTTGAAGGATATCGACAAATTTTTCGAGTACATGATTCGTTCTGCCGAGGCTCACTCTCTGGGAGCGTTTCAACTAAAGTATTCGCCGTTTTTCGAGCCGATTAGAAGTGATCGGCGATATTTTGAGCTAATGAAGAAAGTAAATTTCGAGCCGTAACATCAATTGCACGATTTCAGCTCGCGCCAATCGACTGTCCATGAGGATAATATATTCTGGTTCTTACTACAAAATTCGTGCGGGGTCCCACATTCCACTTCTAGGCAACCAAATTTACTTTTAGAGTCACAAGATTGAATGTGCCTGCCGATATCTATCTGCCAGTGCTCGCCTGATTATCTGCGGGCGTATTCGAACCGCGATCGCAAAGAACGCCACCAGAGCCAGTAACGGGATCGTAATCGACAGGATCCCGCCCGGAAATTCAGGGGTGGGAATCGAAGCTGGGGCCGTTGGTTCTAGAAGGATAACGCTATTGCCGCCCAAAATAACCGTACCGGATAAAGTGACACTATCAACAACGGTAGAAGCTGTGTACGATGCTCCTTCGGTAAGGCCGCTGGAGAAGACGTAGGCTCCCGATACGCCTGTAGTTACGGGAGACATAGTACCGGGTCCAATCATAGTAATCGACTGACCAACAAGCGGAGTGCCAGTCGCATCTTTCGCTTCAATGGTCAGTGTGGGCGAGATGGTTTCCGTGGAAGTTTGTGTGATAGTGGACACGGAGGTAATCGTGGAAGTAACCGCGGGGAGGGTAGATGTAACGGTAGAAACCTCAGTCTGAGTAAAGGTGGTCGTTACAGGCGGGGGAATAGACGTACTGATTACACTGGAAACAGAAGTCGTTGTCGAGGTCACCGTGACAGTCGAGGTGGACGTCACCGTTTCCACATTGATGGGATCTATTGTGATGTACGAAGCTGTTGTCCCGCCAAAGCACACACCAAAGGTCTCGTCTGACTGGGCATTAGTGACAATAAGTTGAAGCTCATCACCCGCGTGGATGGTGAACGTCGAGCCCGAGATTTGAAAGGCATATCCAGCAGCATCAGGGCAGGTGGTCGAGGTGGTAGAAACCGTCGGAGTCACAGTATCTGATGCCACGATGGCATCGCTCTGGGTGACGTCCAACAGTTCCAGAAAAATACTTTCTGATCCAGTTCCGGCGCCTGCATAGTAGAGATGGAATATGGCTGTGAAGTCATCTGTCGTAATCTGATTTTGGACACCGCTGTAAAGGAAATACGGATTGTAGCAGCCGGTACTACCGTGTAAGCCTAAATCGAGAGATGCGGCTGACGGAACACTCGCGTAAGAAAGATAACCGCCCTGCGAATCCGGACTATTGCAAGTAAAGCCCCCGGTGAGAAAATACGTCTCGGAAAATGCAAAGGTAGAAGGGAGGCGAAAAACGCCGAAGAGTAAAAAGGAAAACAAAACTGCGAAGAGTAGCAAGGATAATGAGCGATTAGCTCGACCGCTCTTTCTGGCCAACAGAATTTCAACCTCCCGCTAGAGGCAAGGTATTTAGTGTTAGCCCCCGTGAGCCAGCGAAAAATTTCCATCCGAATTTGAGTGTATTCTTGGATCTCAGTCTATCGCGCCATATCGGGATCCGATATAATCGTTTAGCAGAAAATCAGGATAAGTCGAGTAATTTCGATGGGAAACTCTGGTCTTGTTGAAGGATTCATCCGATCGAAAATCCCATTAGGAACCATGATTTCTGGATTTGATTCCGGAACCTGCGAGTTCGATTCACTTACACAATTTATCGTACCCTTTGAGAAACGATCGAAATTTGTCGTTCTTCAAAGCTAGAGGACAAAAATTTACTAGTAAATTAGTGCGGCGGTCCCACAATCCGCTCTTGGACTTTTCTTCCTTGGGTGGATTAAACTAGTAAATCCAAATCCGAAAACTAGACTCATTCAAGGGAAAAACCGGATGATAACGCCCGAAAACGCGAGAAAGCAGCTGCTATTTCTCGAGCGAGTCGAGGATTTCCTGAGTCGATCGAACGCGGCCCATCCGCTTGAAGACATTGTTCACTGAGCTGTTGTGCGCCTCGGCGGTCTGCGCCCCCATCGCGTCCTCTGCAAAGATCAGCTGGAACCCGTACTCATAGGCAAATCGGGCGGTCGACTCGACCCCGTAGATCGTGGAAATCCCGCATAGAACAATTGTATCGAGACCCCGTCGCCGCATCTGCAGTTCCAAGTCTGTCCCGTAGAAAGCCCCCCACTGCTTCTTTGTGATGACAATATCCGATTCTCGCGGCCCTAACTCGGACATGAACTCGGCCCAGTCCTTCTGCGGCGGTCCGCGCATCTGGAAGCTCGCATCTGAGACCGGCTTTAATCTGTCCGCGTCTCCCATAACGACGTGCACGAGGAAAACAGACATGCTTTTCATCCGGAACGCATCCGCAAGCTTCGCCGCATTCGCAACCACGGTCTTCGAGTCGTACGGTGCCGAGGGAAACTGCGCTATCCCTTTCTGCAGATCGATTACGACGAGTGCGGTCTTCGGCTTTACAATTTCAAGTGGTGTCGGTGGATTACTTGAAGGCGCAAATGAAGCTGGTGGAGATGACGAAGACAAATTATTTCACTGACTGTTCTCTTTTCTACCCCTGAAAGATAAGCAATACGTTCTCGTCTCGCGTTTAGGTTTTTGAGTTATATTGATGGATTGAAATCATGTTCTGAGGGATTGACGAAGATTTTCGAGTTTATCGAAGGTCATCCTAAGCCATCAAACGGAACATTACGCGCAAACTCAGGGCAAAAGCTGTCTTCTAAATCTTCTTGGTGAGAGTAGGATCACTTTCTGACTGTTTCAGGTCTGAATCGCATCGCTGACCACACGTCGTCAATGCTCACTAGCCTTAC